>DEIT01000072.1:0-669 GCA_002352635.1 Hyphomicrobiaceae bacterium UBA2767
CGCGCCCGGAAATCCGCCTTCTTCGCGTCGGCGTTTGCTCATGGACCAGACGAGATCCGCCTCAACCGGCGAAGTGGTCTCATCTATATCGTGGCCGTAGAGGCACAAACCGGCTTCCAGTCTGAGCGAATCCCGCGCGCCGAGCCCGATGGCTTCCACATCATCATGAGAAATAAGAGCGCGGGCAATCTGGTCGACCTTGTCAGCCGCGACGGATATCTCGTAGCCATCTTCGCCCGTATAGCCGGAACGACTGATGTGGCAGTCGATCCCATCAAACTCCGCGCTTGAAGCGGTCATGAAGCCGAGTTCGCCGGCTTGCGGACACCATTTGCTCATGACCGAAGCCGCGGCTGGTCCCTGCAGGGCGATAAGCGCGCGGTCTTCATTTGGTTCCAGTGTCAGCCCGTCTGGCAGATGCGCCCGCATATGGGCATAGTCGGCATCCTTGCAGGCGGCATTCACCACAAGCATTAGCCGGCCGTCATCAGCCTCAGACGCTGATCGGGTGACCATCAAATCATCGAGAATGCCACCCTCGCCATTGAGCAGCATCGTGTAGCGCAGTCTCCCCAGACCAAGCTTGGCGATCTCGCCCGGAACCAGCGATTCGAGCCCTGCAGCCGTGGCGGCATGGTCCGGCCCGTACAGAAAAGCCTGCCCCATATG
>DEIT01000072.1:757-2140 GCA_002352635.1 Hyphomicrobiaceae bacterium UBA2767
TGAAGATCGTAAAGCGGTGTGCGCTTCAGGACTTCTCCTGTATCTGAACCTTGGGACAACAGTCTTACCTCTCAGGTCATGACAATCGCAACGCTGCCCGAGCGCGAACTCGAGAAGCGCCTCCTCTGTCATGGAACCTGAGAGATTTCACCAGCGGAAAACGTATTCCGCTTGCCTATCCCCTTCGGTGAGCCGGCTTGACTAGAAGCCGGCTGCTTTCCAGAGAGCCATCCCCCTTGCGGTCCTTTTGCCTGAGAGTTTCCGAGGTCGTTGCTCCTTCGGCGCCGGTCGAAACCGGTCTCTCCCGCTGGGGTCATATGGGCATATGTTCACTGCCTTGCAGCAGATCACAAGGATGATAAGTGGTCCTAGTGGGGAGTCAACTCACGCTTTTGGAAAGCGGTATCTATGTGTCGTCCATTCTAGCCTGTACCCGGTGCACTGCGGTCAAAGGCGATGAACAGCTTATAGTCTCCAGGCGGCACGCCCGGTGCCAGCGGAAACGACGTCTCGCGGACGGCAGAGAAATACCCGACAGGATTGTCGGCCGGGATTGTGACATCAATGGTCATGGTCTGCGTGGAGATGATGTTGCGCTCACGGTCCGTCAGATGAATCTTGACCGGCATCCTGACCGGACCAGGACGACCGCGAGGTCCCAGCAAAACGCGGCCTGCAAATCCGTATTTCACCGTAACATGGTTCGGCTGAATCTGGCATTCGCGCGCGGTTTTGGTGAGTTCCCCGCGATACTGGATCGCCAGACCGTCGCCAACCCGGCCAACATCATAGACAGTCAGCAACCGGTCGCGGGGCCAAACAGAAAACCTTGGACAGCTTGTGATTGCCGACTCGACACTCACCTGTCCGGAGGTATCGCCGCGCGCTGCTTCAAGCAAACGCGCCTCGCTTACGACAGGTTCCCAATCCTGGCGTTTCTCCTTGGAGCGGAACGGCGATGTGATTTGTGACACGCCGCATGCCGACAGGACCGCGGCCAAGACGGCCAACGCGACTGTATGCCTGGCGCACCGCGCCAGTACTGGTCTACAGACTTTCAACGGGCCCCCGTTCACTGCCTTGACACCCCGTACCCGTGAGCATGTATATGCTCCTGAGCAATATGGGCCTTGGTATTGTTGTATCCTGTGATAAAGACCCTGGACATATCTGGCAAGACCCGCAGTTGCAAAGGCTTGGAAAACCTTTGAATTTCAGGACGATCACGCAAATGAACGACAGGCAGGATCTGCATCTTCCGGAGCAGGATTCGCATCCCTCCATGCGACCCGCATTGACTATTCTCCTTGCCGCACCGCGTGGATTTTGCGCCGGTGTTGACCGAGCCGTGCAAATTGTCGAGCTTGCGCTCGAAAAATATGG
>DEIT01000072.1:2186-25925 GCA_002352635.1 Hyphomicrobiaceae bacterium UBA2767
GAGGAATTAGACGAAATTCCGGATACCGAGGCGCCTGTCGTGTTTTCCGCACATGGCGTACCGAAATCCGTCCCCGCGAATGCTGAAAAGCGCAACATGTTTTTCCTGGACGCCACCTGTCCGCTTGTGTCGAAGGTTCATATGGAGGCTGAGCGACACCACAAGAGCGGATTGGAGATTATCCTGATCGGTCATGCCGGGCATCCTGAAGTCGTCGGAACCATGGGCCAACTGCCCGATGGTGTGGTCAAGCTCGTTGAATCAGCTGGGCAGGCAAAGACTTTTCAACCACAAGACCCGGCCAAACTTGCCTACATCACGCAAACGACGCTCTCAGTCGATGACACGCAGGAAATCGTCGACCTGCTGCGGGAGCGCTTCCCGCAGATCCTGGGTCCGCACAAGGAAGATATCTGCTACGCGACGACCAATCGCCAGGCATCGGTAAAGAATATTGCACCTCATTGCGACAGGCTAATCGTGGTCGGCGCACCCAACAGTTCCAACTCAAAGCGTCTTGTTGAGGTCGCGGTCAGAGCTGGATGTCCCAATGCAGCATTGTTGCAGTCTGCTGACGAGATTGACTGGAGCGCCTATCAGGATATCCAGACTCTTGGAATTACCGCCGGGGCATCCGCGCCTGAAATCCTCGTTGATGAAATGATTGCTGCTTTTTCTGAACGCTTTGAAACAAATGTCGAAAGCGTTTCAACCGCTGACGAAAACGTCGCCTTCAAACTTCCGCGCGAGCTGCGCGGGGCGCGATAGCAGGCATGGCAGTCTATACGGAAGTTGCCGATGACGAACTGCATGCGTTCATGGCGGGGTATGATCTTGGAAATGTTCTTTCTTTCAAAGGCATCGCCGAGGGTGTGGAGAATACCAACTACCTCATTCACACCGACGCTGGCCCTCAAATTCTGACTCTCTATGAAAAACGGGTCAGCACAAAAGACCTGCCGTTCTTTCTCGGACTGATGGAACATCTCGCCTCTTCGGGTCTTGCCTGCCCGGTACCGGTTCGCGACCGCGAGGGGCAGATGCTTCGCGAGCTTGCCGGGCGACCGGCAGCGGTTATTTCCTTTCTTGAAGGTTTGTGGGTAAGGCGTCCGACAACCGATCACTGCGCCGCACTTGGCCAGACGCTCGCCAAGTTGCACATAGCCGGTAAGAATTTCGCGATGAACCGCGCCAATGCGTTGTCGGTTACAGGTTGGCGGCCGCTTTATGAAGCCAGCGGAAATGGCGCTGACACAATCGCAGGCGCCTTGCACCACGAACTCGGTGAAGAATTAGACGCGTTGGAAAAGGGATGGCCGCGCGATCTGCCCCAGGGCGTCATTCACGCTGATCTTTTTCCCGACAATGTCTTTTTCCTTGGCAAGGAAATATCCGGGGTTATCGATTTCTATTTCGCCTGCAACGACGCACTTGCCTACGATATCGCCATCTGCCTGAATGCCTGGTGCTTTGAGCCTGATGCGGCGTTCAACATCACTAAGGCGCGTGCATTGTTGCGCGCCTACACGGCCCTGCGTCCCTTCACAGAAGAGGAACTCGAGGCGTTGCCGATACTGGCTCGCGGTGCGGCAATGCGGTTTCTGCTGACACGGATTTACGATTGGTTGAATACGCCTGCGGAAGCGCTGGTTAGGCCTAAGGACCCAATGGAATATGTCCGCAAGCTGCGCTTTCATCGAGGCGTCGGTTCCGCGCGCGACTATGGACTCGGAGAATAACGGTGCCAGATACAAAAAAAGTTGAGATCTATACGGACGGGGCCTGTTCGGGAAATCCAGGCCCGGGCGGATGGGGGGCCATTCTGCGTTACGGCGCCCACGAAAAGGAACTCAAGGGCGGTGCGTCCGATACCACGAACAATCGCATGGAACTGACTGCGGCCATCGAGGCACTGAGTGCATTGGAGAATGGCTGCTCCGTAGACCTTCACACCGATTCCAACTATGTGCGGGACGGCATAACGAGTTGGATTGAAAAGTGGAAACGCAACGGATGGCGCACGGCCAACCGCAAGCCTGTCAAAAATTCAGATTTATGGGAACAGCTTGAAGCTGCACGCGCGCAGCACAATGTGCGCTGGCACTGGGTGAAGGGCCATGCCGGACATCCCGAAAACGAGCGCGCCGATGAGCTCGCCCGTGAAGGCATGGCCCCATATCAATAGATCCTAGAGTTCCGCGAGAATATTTTCCGCGGAGCTCACATCGACCGTCTTTGGCACGTCTTCAACGTTGAGCGCCTGGACAACACCATCGTCCACGACCATCGAATAGCGTTTCGAACGCGTGCCCAGCCCATTGCCGGACGCGTCAAAATCAAGTCCGATTGCTTTTGTGAACTCCGCATTTCCGTCTGCGAGAAAAACAATCTTGCCAAGCGCAGCGGTGCCCTTGGCCCAGGCATTCATGACAAACATGTCATTCACGGAAATGCAGGCGACCGTATCCACGCCCTTGTCCTTGAGCGCGTCGAGGTGACCAAGGAAGTTTGGCACATGCAGCGCATCACATGTCGGCGTAAATGCGCCAGGCACCGCGAACACGACAACTTTCTTACCTGAAAACACGTCCGATACGGTCATGTCTGCCGGACCGTCATCGGTCAACACTTTGAATGTGGCATCCGGCAACTTGTCGCCGACACTGATTGTCATGACTTCAACCCTCCAAGTTTGTATGGAATTTTGCCGGTAACATATCCATCCCGCCGCACAAGGCCAAGCAGCTTGTTGGAAACAAACCCGTTGCGACAACGATGGTGGAGGGTTCAGCAGCCCAAACCGGGAAGGCTATTCAATCCGCCAGGATGTCTCGGCCTGCCCTGCATCGGATACCAACGTCAGCGTCACTGTCTTGCCTTTTAGGTCTTTCGGGTCATCGCCTTTGGTCAGGTCAACCTTGAATCTGACCGTATCATCGCCCTGCTTGCTGACAGGCTCGGCTGGCGCGAGATAAAACCCTGCAGGCCCTTCAATGAACAGATCGGTTTTTTTCGCGCCTGCCGGGAATTTGGCATCAACTGTGAGGTGCGGTGTCTTGCCGGCGAGCTGTGCTTCAGTGCTGCTTACGCCAGGGGCTTTTGCACCAGCGGATGCCTCCCTCGTCGGCACACGTGAAAGATACTCGGTCAGCAATGGCGCTTGGCTGCGAGAAAAGAACCCGTCCTTACCTACGGTCAATTTGAGATCTGCTTCTGCGGGAATGCAGATATCTGCACATACTGCGAATTCCATCTTCAAGTTCAAATCGACCGGCTCATCTGCTTTTTCCGGCTCAATCAGAACGGGAAATACGACTTCATTCTTGTAGCCGATAGACGTTCCTGCACTGTCGTGGAAACGCAATGGTGCCGGCCACAAGACTCGCGCCTCTTTCAGATTGCGAGACCCGGCCCAGTGAAAACTCGGTGGCAGCCCAGAATCTCCAGGATACCGCCAATAGGTCTTCCATCCATCATCGAGCTTGATGTGGATACCGGCAACAAGTGCCTTTTTTTCCCCTTTCCAGGGAATCGTATCGGCTATGAGGCGTGTCGACGCGTGGTTCTGCGTAACCCAGGATGTCGAGGAGCCTGCGAGAACGGGCGTTACGGATGCTAAAACCAAAAACGCGGAGGCAACACAGCAGGCCACCGTTGCGCCAGGGCGAACAGACTTGGACAAATCTTGCATCAACATTGCACTTCCGCTTCCTACTTGATCTGCCGAGCAGTCACCAACAGATTGAACCAATCTATACCAGAGGAGTTTAGATCGGGTGACCGGCAATTTCGAGCCCGCCGCAATGACAGTCCATCACTCTTGTGTGTATCGCCTTGGCAATTTTATCAGTAGGCGCTTCAGCCCTTCACAAGGCCCAAATCAACAGGTTAGTTTGTGCATATGACACAAGGTCAGCCAAAGGGCGAAAACGAAACGGACGGCCACTTTCTGGACGGCCATATGTTGGTGGCGATGCCCGCCATGGAAGATCCGCGGTTTTCGCGCTCCGTGATCTACATTTGCGCGCATTCGACCGATGGCGCCATGGGAATAATCATCAATCAGCACGCCCCAAACATCAATTTCGCAGAGCTGATGCGGCAATTGAATATTTCTTCCGAGGAAGATGCGATCAAGATGCCGCCATCACTTGAATCCAAGGCGGTTCATGTAGGTGGTCCGGTTGAGCCTGGGCGCGGGTTCGTTTTGCATAGCTGCGATTACTATGTCGAAGACAGCACACTGGCTATCGATGAGGGGGTCAGCCTGACAGCGACTGTTGATATCCTGCGGGCCATTGCCGCTGGCGACGGCCCCGACGATGCACTCCTCGCACTCGGATATGCTGGTTGGGCGCCAGGACAACTGGAAAGCGAATTTCAGGCCAACGGGTGGCTTCATTGCCCCGCGGATGCCGGCATGCTGTTCGACAGTGATATCGAATCCAAATACGAGCGAGCAATTCGAAGAATCGGCATCGACCCGGGACGTCTCGTTAATGATTCAGGTCACGCCTGACGTGGGGTAACTCCGCCGGCGGGAACCGGCGTGCCAGGTGTCGCGGGTCTTGATCCTCTGCGAGCTGGTGCCGCTGAGGCAGGTGCCGGCGCTTTGGCCGCCGGCCGGGCCAGAGCCTTAACCGGGGCTTTCCGAGCGGCACGAGCCGCACTTGCATTTTGCTTCTTGAGCGCCTTGGAAAGCGCCGTCACCAGACTTGCCGCTGCTTTCTCGGTCATTGGTTCGCCGAAATAAAATCCTTGTGCGAATTCGCATCCGATCGTTCGCAAATAGTCCGCATCCCCCGACGTCTCAACACCCTCGGCAACCACTTTCTTGCCGAGCTCGTGGGACATGGCAACGATCGATCGGAGAATGACCGGGTTTTTACCATCATGCGTGGCATCGCGAACAAACGACTTATCCACCTTGATTGCATCGAACGGGAAGCGCTGCAGATAACTCAACGATGAAAAACCGGTTCCGAAGTCGTCGAGCGAAAGGCCCGCACCAAGCTCTTTCAGAACATTGAGGATTTCAACAGCCTGCTCCGGATTTTGCATAACCAGAGATTCTGTAACTTCGAGCCAGAGTGATTTCTTTGGAACTGCATCCCGCGACAGAACTGACCGTATTTGCTGGAGCAAATCCTGCCTGAAAAGCTGGCTGCTGGAAACGTTGACGGACACGAAAATCGGAGTCTCGGTACGCGGCATGGACTTTTGCCAACGGACGACCTGCTTGACTGCCTGCTCAAGCACGTAGTTGCCCAATTCGGAGATAAGGCCGGTCTCCTCCGCGATGGGAACAAAATCATCCGGGTTCAGGCGGCCCTGTTTGGGGTGATCCCAGCGCATGAGCGCCTCGAACCCTGCAAGCGTATTTGCCTCAAGGTTCGTAATCGGCTGATACATAACTTTGATCTGCTTACGTTCGATCGCGCGCCGCAGTTCACTTTCAAGTGGTAAACGCGCCTGTTCTGAACCGCGCATGCTCGCCTTGAATATATCAATCCTGTCCGCACCCGCCTGCTTGGCGCGGAACATGGCAATTTCGGCTTCTTTTAACAGATCAACTGAATTTTCCTGCTGACCGTCAAACACCGCAATACCGATCGAGCCGGTCAGTATGATTTCCTTGCCTGATATCCGCATGGGACTGCGAAGCGAGCGCCGAATACGTTCTGAAAGGAGCGCTATATGCTGCGGGTCGGACTCCGAGACAACCAACACCGCAAACTGATCACCACCGATACGGGCAATCGTATCCTGGGGATTGAGGTGTCTCGAGAGACGCCGCGCTACCGTCAGAAGCATGCTGTCGCCAACGACAAGTCCAAGGCTCTTATTCACATTCTTGAAGCGGTCGATATCGATGAACAAAACGGTCGGGCGTCTGCCAGAGCCTTCAACCGCGCGCATAACTGCCCCGCTCAGCCGATCGAGAAACAACTCCCGGTTCGGAAGCCCGGTCAGGCTGTCATGAACAGCATCATGCAGAAGCCGCTCATGGGTGCGTTTCGGGCCGGAAATGTCCCGCATGAGCCCAACACATCGTTGCGCGGCATTTGACATTGTGCCTTCCACCGAGTGCGCCCGTAGCTCAAACCAAAGATAGGATCCGTCTGACCGCTGCATACGGAATTCGGAGTTGAGTTCGCCACCACCCTTTTCCTGGAGCGAATAAAGCTGCATCCGAAAACGGTCACGATCGGCGGGATGGAGATGACGCAGCCATTCATCGAGACTGCCCTCAAGCATACCTTCCGGCATGCCGAGCGCATCTTCCACATCAACACCGACCGACAGGTCGCCACGATGAATATTCCATTGCCAGATGGCAGTGCCTGATCCATCGAGCGCAAGAGAACTGAGCTGTGGGTTTCCCGGCGCCCCCGCATAGAAGGGTGTCCCGCCCCGAAAGGCATACTGCGTTACCGTGAAACCAATCAGAACAATGAGAAGAACCAGACCCGCGAGCAGTCCGGAAACGATCACTTCTCCAGAGAGCTGGCCGAGCACAACCAGTCCGGCACCGAATATCCATACAAGGACCAGAAGCCATGTCGGCACCAGCGACAAGGCACGTTCCTGTCCTCGCAGCGCCAGATAGGTAATCAGCAGCGAACCGATAACGCCGATGCCGGCGAGCGACGCACGGGCAATGCCCGATGCGAGCCGGGGGTCAATCACAGTGAGGCCGATCAGCGCAACCTGAGCCAGTATCCATGACGCAAAACCGAGCTTGATCCAGTTGTGCCACAACCTGACGCGTAGAAAGCTGTAAAGGAAAATAACCAGACTTGCGGCGAATGCGGCTTCTGATGCCGCTCGATAGACGGCATTGTCCTCCGCGCTCAGCCTGAACAGCTTGTGCCAGAAACCGAAATCAACACAGAACAAGGCAAGAGCCGTCCAGGCGACAAGGGCAGCGGCCGGGAAGATTGACTTGTGATTTGCGGCGAATACGGCGGTAAGGAAAATGGCCGTCAGCCCGAGAATTCCGAGCAGAATGCCATTGAACAACATGCGGTCCTTCAACTGCCGCTCATAGGCTTCCGGTTTCCAAAGGCTCAACCTCGGCACCTGGAGGGAACTCATCTCGGCGATAAATGTGATAACGGCGCCTGGCTCGATGGTCAGAAGAAATATGTCGGCTCTGTCGTCTGAAATGCGTTCAGGGCGAAATCCGAGCGATGGAGTCACTGCAGCGACGCGGCCAGCGTCGAGATTGGGCCAGAAAACCCGCGACCCCACCAGCGTGTAACGTTGTGCCGTCAGCCAGCGCTGGATTGGCTTGTCGGTACCATTCTTGAGCGCAAACACGATCCAGTTCGGGTTGGTTCCCGTGGTCGTTGCTTCAACCGCCATGCGCCCGACGATGCCATCGGGCCCGGGAACGGTATCGATCTGCAGCTTGTCGCCCCTTCCTTCGTAAAGTTCACCGAGAGCGGTGATGTCGATTCGGTCCTTATTGGGATCAATCAGAATGGCATCGAGAGCGTAGGCGGACGTAATCCCTGCAAGCAAAAACAGCAAACCGAACGCAGCCGCGAAAACACCTGCACGCAGAGACGATGCGGAGCCTGAAGCCGGATCGCTCTCCGCTCGCTTCCAACTTATAAGGGTCTCAAGTCGCACGTTTCGGGATCTTTCCGTTCACAACCGCCACGCCAGAACTATGGGCCTAACGGCGAATATCGTCTTCAAGCAGTGCAAATGTCACATGGTCCTGCCAGGAACCATTGATCTTCAGGTAGCGGCGCGCCTGCCCCTCCCGAATGAAACCGGTTCGTTCCAGCAGTCGGATTGAGGCTTCATTACTCGGCAGACAGGACGCCTCAAGCCGATGAAGACGCAGGGTATCAAACACGAAGGGTATCACTGCTCGCACTCCGGAAGTCATGTAGCCCTGTTTCGCATAGGGCGCACCGACCCAGTAACCAAGGGTGCAGGCTTGTGTAACTCCCCGACGCACATTCGATAACGTCAAACCGCCGAGAAGCAAATCGCTCTCGCCGTGAAATAGAAAAAAGGCATAGCCCATATCTTCTTTCAGGTCTCGAGCGTAGTATTTGAGCCTTCGCCTGAAGGAGGCCCGGGTCAGTTCGCTGCTGGTCCATGCAGGTTCCCAAGGGGTCAGGAATTCCCTGCTCTGCGCCCGCAATTCTGCCCACGAGGGATAGTCGCTTGCCTGTGGCACGCGCAAATAGACCGTGTCACCGTTGACCAACGGGCCTGTTTCAGGCGGTGCAACTGATCGCAGGAATGCCATCTGTAGTCACGTCCCTCTTATTCGGCGGCCCTTGCGGGCTGCAAAAATGATCGCCGGATAAGCGTCTCCAGGCCCTCACGATCCTGTAGCGGCCCGACCGCGGCAACGCTTGGCGGTGCGGAGAGTATAAGTTCGCCTGCAAAACTACGCACGGCATCTTTGTCTACCGATTCGACCTTTTCGACGAGTTCGCTGATTTCACGCGGCGCACCAAAGACCATGGTTTGTCGGGCAATCTGCTCAGCACGGGAGCCGGAACTTTCCAAGCTCATCAGCAGACCGGATTTCATTTGCGCTTTGGCACGGGCAAGTTCCGTATCGCTGACAGGTTCGTTGGCCAATTTCTCAAGCTCAATGAAAATCACTTCTGCCAATTCCACAATCTGTTCCGCGCCTGTTGCCGCGTGGATACCGAACAGCCCTGTATCGGTCATGCCCCAACAAAAAGAATAGATCGAATAGCACAAACCACGAGCCTCACGGGCTTCCTGAAACAGACGCGATGACATCCCCCCACCAAGCACGCTGGAGCAGAGTTGAGCGGTATACATTGCGTCATCCCGATAGGACGGCCCCTGGAACGATATGACGATATGAGACTGTTCGAACTGCCGAGCCTCGTGCTTGAAACCGCCAGCATAGCTGGCAATTTCCGGTTCATGGTGGCTGGAAGGCTCCATATCGCCAAACGCGGCTTCGGCCAGTTGAATCAATTGCCCATGATCAACCGCGCCGGCAGCGGCCAAGACCATGGAACCGGCGCAATAACGGTTTTTCATATAGCCAGTCAGGTCATCGGGGGTAACGCTACGGACGCTATCTTTGGTTCCCAGGATGGTTCGCCCGGCAGCCTGATCAGGAAAGGCCATCTCCTGAGCCAGATCGTAGGCCACGTCATCAGGACTGTCTTCAGCGGCCGCAATTTCCTGAAGGATTACGTCTTGCTCACGCGCAAGCTCGCCGGCATCAAACTTTGGATCGCGAAGGATGTCGGCAATAATATCTACCGCGAGAGCCACATCCGCTTTAAGCACTCGGGCATAATATGCCGTGGTCTCGATGCTGGTCGCTGCATTTAGATCACCGCCTACCGATTCGATTTCCTCGGCGATCTCGCGTGCGCTTCGCCGTGCTGTGCCCTTGAACGCCATGTGCTCCAGCAGATGCGAGATACCGTGTTGGGACACTGTCTCCGAGCGCGCGCCTGTGCCAACCCATACACCAAGTGAAACGGTTTCCAGATGCGGCATGTGGTGAGTCACGACCCGCAGACCGTTCTCCAGGGTCGCCAGTTCAGTGCTCATGTAGCCGGCTCCTGAATAGCGCGGGCGCGGGATTCGATGAAATCGGTCAGTGCAGCGTAGTCGTTTTCCAGAACTTCAAAATGCTCATCAGCGCCCAGCCGCCCTTCCAAGGCCGAGGGCATGTCCGGGCGCTTGCCGATTGCCTCGCCAACGGCATCGGGAAATTTCGCCGGATGTGCCGTTGCCAGGGTCACCATCGGCTCGTCGGGCCGGGCAGTCCTGCGGGCGGCGGCCAGTCCGACAGCGGTATGCGGATCGCAGACGTAACCCGTCTCCTCAGCAACGTCCTTGATTGTGCGTTTGACTTCTTCTTCATCTATCGCTTGAGCTGAAAACAGGGCGCGAATGGCCGTCAGTTCATCTTCTGAAAGCGTGAAGCCATTGCTGTCAGCGAGGTCAGTCATAACCCCACGAACGCGCTCGCCACTGCGACCGGCGGCTTCGAAAATCAGCCGCTCGAAATTACTCGAAACTTGAATATCCATACTAGGGCTTGAGGTAGCGATGACTTCGTTCGGCTCGTAGCGGCCTGTCTCCAGCGTACGCGCCAATATATCATTGGTATTCGTGGCTATAACGAGGCGTCCGATCGGCAACCCCATGCATGACGCAACGTAACCTGCGAAGACATCACCGAAATTTCCGGTGGGAACGCAAAAGCTGATAGCCCGCTCCGGGGCGCCGAGAGCAACGGCGGATGTGAAATAGTAGACCGATTGGGCCATGATTCTGGCCCAGTTGATGGAATTCACACCTGCAAGTGCGAGCCGGTCCCGCCGCTCCAGATCATTGAACAGCGCCTTCACCAAGGCCTGGCAATCGTCAAAGGTCCCCTCAATGGCGATATTGTGGACATTTTCTGCCTGGCAGGTTGTCATCTGCCGGCGTTGCACGTCACTTACCCGCCCATGCGGATGCAGGATGAAGATCTCTATTGACTCTCGTCCCGCAAATGCCTCGATCGCCGCTCCACCGGTATCTCCTGACGTGGCGCCAACGATGGTTGCCCGTGCATTGCGTCGCTTGAGCGCCCGGTCCATGACGCGGGCCAGCAACTGCATTGCCACGTCCTTGAAGGCACAGGTCGGCCCGTGAAACAGTTCAAGGAGCCACTGGTTGGGGCCAATCTCGACCAGCGGTGCGACAGCGCTGTGGGAGAAGGTGGCATATGCTGCCTCCACCATCTCTTTGAATTCGTCGTCAGGGATATCAGACCCAAGAAAGGGTTTCATGATACGGCAGGCAGATTCCGCATAAGACAGCCCTGAAAGTGCGGCAATTTCAGGCGGTGCAAGCCGCGGCCATTTGTCAGGCACATAGAGGCCGCCATCGCGCGCAAGGCCGGTCAACATGACATCCTCGAATCCAAGCGATGGTGCTGTTCCCCGGGTGCTGACGTAGCGTATTTCGTTGCTCTGATCGGGCATTTTTTTGGTCGTAATCATTTAGGCGCGCACGGTAAATGCGAAGCGGCGGACCCGCAAGCGGAACTGAGGTTTTTAGGTGAACGCGTTTAGCTAATCGAACGCTGCCGCAGCCGGCCAATCACGTAAATCGCCACGACTACCAATAAGCCACCTGCCAGACCGAACCATGTGAGTGCGTATTGCAAATGGCTATTCGGTAATTCCAGCCGGGTCACACCGCCCTTCGGCCAACCACCGGGAACGGGCCCAGCTTCAAGCTCCACAAAAAACGGCACCAACCACTTCTGCTCCTGTGGTGAAAGTACAGATCGGGCCATCCCCTCAAGATCGCGCCAAAACCAGCTGTTCTTCTCCGGTGAATTGTCCGGTGCAAATGGGTCTTGCGTCGCACCTTTTCTTGCAAGACCAACAACTGAAGCAAGTCCTGCAATCTGACCAGCCGCGCGGCTTTTGGCATCCTTCAGTTCATTCAGAACAAATCCCCGGTCCGCCATGACAACTTGCTTGCCAGTTGTCACAAGTGGTGTGATGACGCGCCAACCCGCCTTGCCGTCGACAATGGTGTAGTAGTGCCGCTCCTTGTCATGATCGAATGTCCCATCCAGCCGCACACGCAAATAGTCGACATCACCAGACCTTTTCCACTGGGCAATCGCCTTGCTCAACGAGATGGGCTCGGATTCGACGCGTGTTTCAATACGTTCAATCAGACCCTGTTTCCACGCGAGCCTTTGCAGTTGCCAAAAGCCAAGTGCAACGAGCATGGCAAAGGCAATTGTCGCCAGGGCGGTCAGCCAGATCAGATCGCGTTTCAAGATATATTTGTCCTAGCGCGTGGCCACCCGGCCCTCTTCGGCCTTGTGCCGGTACTGCAATGCAATCAGCATCGCCTTGAACGGCCGAAGCAATCCGAGGCACAAGACAACAGTTAATGGCAGCCAAAGTACTGCGTGCACCCAATATGGCGGCTGATACATCACTTCCACGATGAGTGCCGCCGCCACAACAACAAAGCCGGCAATCAAGATTATGAACACCGCAGGCCCATCGCCACTGTCGGCGAAGCCATAGTCCAGTTTGCAGACGTCACAGCGCGGAGCGACGGTCAAATAGCCTGAAAATAGCTTACCTGATCCGCAGCGTGGGCACCGTGACAAGATACCGGCGCGCAGCGTTGTTGCGAGCGGGATGTGCTGGCCTTGTGCCATTTCACAGATTCCCTAAGACGCCACACGGCAAAGACGCTTGTAAAAGCTCAGTGCGCCGCCGGTGTGCCCGCTGCCCAAACATAGATGCAGCTAAACAGGAAGAGCCACACGACATCGACGAAATGCCAGTACCAGGCAGCGGCCTCAAAACCAAAATGCTGCTTGGAATTGAAGTGTCCGGCAAGTGCTCGAAACAGCGTCACGATCAGAAAGATCGTGCCGATGATCACATGCGCGCCGTGGAAGCCCGTCGCCATGAAGAAAGTGGCACCGTAGATGCTCTCGCTGAATGAGAAGGTAGCGTGGACATATTCGTATACCTGCAGGGCGGTAAACATGATGCCCAGGATGATCGTAAGCACAAGCCCGACAATCAATCCGCGCCGATCATCGTGAAGCAAGGCATGGTGCGCCCAGGTTACGGTCGTACCCGAAGTTAGCAGGATCAGCGTATTGACGAGCGGAATATCCCAGGGATCAAACGTTTCAACGCCTTTTGGTGGCCACTGCCCGCCAGTGAACTCGGTGCGCGCGACCTGCACCGCTTCATTGGAGTACAGTGCCGCATCAAAAAAGCCCCAGAACCAGACGACAAAGAACATCACCTCTGACGCAATGAACAGGATCATCCCGTAGCGCAGGTGGAGCTGAACCACAGGTTTGTGCTGACCTTGAATCTCGGCTTCATTGATAACGTCTCGCCACCACACGAACATGGTGCCGGCGATAAAGATCATGCCAACGACAAACACATACGGCCCATGAAGGCCGAACAAGCCTTCGCCGCCATCCATTGACTGCATCCAAATGATGAGACCTAGCGCGGTAATGAAGGCGGATATGCCGCCGATAATCGGCCAGGGACTGGGGTCCACAAGGTGGTAGTCATGTTGGTTGGCGTGCGATTTGGCCATGTCTTTCGCTCCGTTTACCCCCCAGGGGCGTTTATCCTGGCACCCGCATCGGGTGCGATATTCTCAAACTCGTTTTTATCTATGTCCCATCCGGACGTGGCGCGGAATTTTCTGTCGACGCCACTTCGGGTTCTTCCTTCACGGGGAAGAATGTATAGGACAAGGTAATCTCCTGGATATTCCTGGCCTCGGGATCGTTCACAATCTCCGGGTCCACGAAAAATGTCACCGGCATATCCACACGAGCACCGGGCTCGAGGGTTTGCTCAGTAAAGCAGAAGCACTCCAATTTGTTGAAATACTGCCCTGCCGCTACAGGCGTCACATTGAATGTCGCCGTGCCCGTGACTTTCGTACCGGACACATTCTTCGCCTCGTAGTGGGCGAGCATGCTTTCGCCGATCTTCATTTCCAAGGACCGCTGAACGGGTTTGAAGGCCCAACCCATATCCCGGCTTACATTGGCGTCGAAGCGTACGATCATCTTGCGGTCGAGTATTGCATCAGGGGCTTGTTCGGCACGCTGGGTTGTCCCGCCATAGCCCGTCACCTGGCAGAATAGCTGATAAAGCGGAACGGCAGCGTAGGAGAGGCCAACCATTCCAACTGCCAGGCCGCCCATGGCGATTGCAACCGCGAAATGCCGGCGTTGACGGGACATGGTCTCCATCGCATTAGTCGTTTTTTTTCGCGACGTTCCAGTCATGTCTTTCGCAATTTTGCCCACTTAAAATGTCCGGTTCGCTACATTCGACCCAAGGCGCACTATTGTAACGAGATAGAATAACACCACCATGCCGGCCAACGTACAGGCGATGGCTATCGATCTGGTTCGGCGGCGCTTCTTCTCCTCATCTGTGAGTTGCATCACACTCGCTCACACAGAAATCCATGCAATCGCCTTCACACCCGATACGTGCTCGGTCAGCAATACCGCAAAAAGCAGCAACAAATACAAAATTGAAAATCCGAAGAGCTGGCGCGCAGCTTGTTCCGCTTCCCTGCCCTCTCGCCTGGAGAACACCCGCCAGGCCAGAACCACAAAAACCGCACCCAGCAAACCCGACAACACCATATAGGCCATCCCGCCGAGGCCGATGACTGCCGGCAACATGCCGATAGGCGCCATGATCAGGCTGTAAATCAAGATTTGGCGCCGCGTTACGTCGCCTCCGGCTGTGACCGGTAACATGGGAATGCCGGCTCGCGAGTAGTCTCCCGAACGGTTTAATGCCAGCGCCCAGAAATGCGGCGGCGTCCACATGAAAATAATCAGGAATAGGACAATAGGCTCCAGACTGATGGTGCCTGTTGCGGCAACCCAGCCGATCATTGGCGGAAAAGCTCCTGCCGCACCACCTATAACGATGTTCTGCGGCGTGCGCCGTTTGAGCCACATAGTGTAGACAAACAGATAGAAGCCGATCGTGAATGCAAGCAGCAATGCCGCCGGCCAATTCACCAGAAGCCCCATAGTCAGGACAGAGCCCACTGCCAAAACCGTACCGAATGTCAGCGCTTGATCAGCGGATATGAGTCCGCGCGGAACGGGGCGTGCTGCTGTGCGCTGCATGATCGCATCGATGTCCGCGTCGTACCACATGTTGAGCGCACCGGACGCACCCGCGCCAACGCCAATACAGATGAGGGTCGCCAGACCGAGCACGGGATGCATCGAGCCAGGCGCAACGATAAGACCGACAAAGGCTGTGAAAAGCACAAGCGACATAACCCGGGGCTTCATTAGCGCGAAAAAGTCGCCAACGCTTCCGGTGTTACTCAGCGCGCCGGCGTCAAGCCCAGGTCGAGTGATTTCCATGCTTGTGTCAGTCATTGCAAATCACCCGCGGTATCTGCTGATCGTTATATGCCCGCCGTCGCGCACGCTCACTTGATCCGCGGCAGTTGCTCATACTGGTGGAACGGCGGTGGAGAACTGAGTGTCCATTCAAGTGTCGTGGCACCCTCACCCCAAGGATTGCCCGCGGCCTTCTCCTTACGCTGGAAGGCCAGGAACACGCCGAACAGGAAGATCAGGACGCCGAAACCGGAGATGTATGAACCGACGGAGGAAACATAGTTCCATCCCGCGAAGGCATCGGGATAATCCGCATAGCGTCGCGGCATGCCGGCAAGACCAAGGAAATGTTGCGGGAAGAACACCAGGTTAACGCCAATGAATGACACCCAGAAATGCAGCTTGCCGACAAATTCGGAATACATATACCCGGTGATTTTCGGGAACCAGTAATACCAACCGGCGAACAGGCCGAATGTGGCGCCGAGGGAGAGCACATAATGGAAATGTGCGACCACATAGTAGGTATCGTGCATCGCACGATCAACGCCGGCGTTGGCAAGCACCACACCCGTTACGCCACCAAGCGTGAACAGGAATATGAAGCCGAATGCCCAAAGCATCGGTGTCTTGAACACAATCGAGCCACCCCACATTGTGGCAATCCAGGAGAAGATTTTCACGCCCGTGGGAACAGCAATGACCATTGTCGCGGCAACGAAATAAGCTTGGGTATTTAGCGATATACCCGCTGTGTACATGTGATGCGCCCACACGACAAAACCGACCGCACCAATCGCCGCCATGGCATACGCCATGCCGAGATAACCGAAAATCGGCTTGTTTGAGAATGTCGAAATCACGTGGCTGATGAGGCCGAATGCCGGCAGGATGATGATGTAAACCTCCGGGTGACCGAAAAACCAGAACAGATGCTGGAAGAGAAGCGGGTCACCGCCACCTGCGGCATCAAAAAACGTCGTACCAAAATTGCGATCGGTAAGCAGCATCGTGATGGCGCCGGCCAGGACAGGAAGCGCCAGCAGCAGCAGGAATGCCGTCACCAGGATCGACCACACGAACAGCGGCATCTTATGCAGAGTCATGCCGGGTGCGCGCATGTTGAAGATGGTTGTAATGAAGTTGATCGCACTCAGGATCGATGATGCGCCGGCAAGATGCAGCGACAGGATCGCAAAATCCATTGCCGGTCCAGGCGAACCGGATGTCGACAGTGGTGCGTAAACTGTCCACCCGCCGCCAACACCGTCGCCGCCTGGAGGACCAGGCACGAACAGCGACATAAGCAGCAGCGTGAAAGCCGGAGGCAGTAGCCAAAACGAGATATTATTCAGGCGCGGAAACGCCATGTCCGGTGCGCCAATCTGAAGGGGCACAATCCAGTTGCCGAAACCACCGAACAGCGACGGCATGATCATGAAAAACACCATGATCAGTCCATGAGCGGTGGTGAACACGTTGAACATGTGAGGGTCGGAAAAGATCTGCATGCCAGGATGCTGCAGTTCCATACGCATACCAATCGACAGCAGACCGCCAATGATACCGCCTATCAGCGCAAAGATAAGATAGAGCGTTCCGATATCCTTGTGGTTGGTTGAGAAGAGGTACCTCTTCAATCCAGTCGGATGATCGTGATGATCTGCCGTGGCTGATTTACCCGCCATATCTCTTCTTCCTTGCTCTTACCGGTCCTTATTGATCAGGAAGGACCTTTCGATTTCAGCTTTAGCGTTTTAGTTCGGCCAGGCGCGGTGTTTCGGCAGGCGTCTCCTGCAAAGTCTCTGAGGGAGCTGCCGCGAACTCCTTCTTCGCCTTCTGGAGCCAGCTCGCGAACTGTTCGTCGGTCACGACACGTACCGCTATCGGCATGAAGGCATGTTTGGCTCCACACAATTCAGAACATTGACCGTAAAACGTACCCGTCTTTTCAGCCCGGAACCATGTGCGTAGAAGGCGGCCCGGCACCGCATCCACTTTCACGCCGAACGCTGGCACTGTCCAATTGTGCAGCACGTCGGACGCTGTGATCAGAACGTGAACGTTCTTGTTCACCGGCACCACAACCTCATTATCTGTTGCAAGCAACCGGGGCTGACCTGGTTTTAGGTCGGCATCTTCAACAATCACCGCATCGAATGTCAGTGCGTCGTGATCGGGGTACTCGTAGGTCCAGTACCACTGATTGCCGATAGCCTTGATGGTCAAATCCGCCTTTGGAAAATCATACTGCGCGAACAGCAGCCGGAACGACGGTACGGCGATTATCACCAAAATGATGATTGGAACGACGGTCCACAAAACTTCAAGAGTGGTGTTGTGAGTGGTTTTGGACGGCTTGGGATTGGATTTCGCATTGAAGCGCAAACCGACATAGACCATCAGCGCCAACACAAAGATCGAGGTGACTGTAATGATGATCAGCAGAAAATCGTGAAACTGGCCGATTTGGCGTGCAATTGGCGTGACCGGCTCCTGGAAGCCGAGCTGCCAGGGCCGTGGTTGCCCGAGCTCCGCCCACGCTGGTGCGGAAAAAAGAAATGACGCTATTGCGGTGAATAGCGCACACACCCTTGCTCCCGGAAAACCGTTCGGCATTTCTTTAGCTCCTATCGACGTCCCAATTTCTCCGCTCGAAATCGGAAAAATCCCCCCACGCAAAACGTGCAAGCAGGAGTGAATCTCCCCAACACGCCCTGCTCTAGCATCCCTGATGCCTGCTAGACAATACGCAGACATAATCGGATTCGCGTGCACCTGCGCCATACGAGGTCCCGAATGATGAAAAGCACGCAGGCGGTGCGATTGGCAACTGCCTCCATTGCAATTGGACTGCGTCAAATCTACGCGCGCTGGTGGTTTCTCCGCTCTTCAGGGCATACCGAACAAACGTGTGCCTGCACGAAGTCCAAATTTGGCCCAAAAATTGAGCGACAGGCGTCGGAGCCACAGTATTCAGAACAACGCCGATCCTGGATTAATCCTGCCGCGCAGTTAACTTTGTCAGATCTGCGCAATGCTGTAGTTTCATGACGATTTTTTTAAAATGATTGCACGAAAATGATTCCCAATCCCAACCGAAACGCATCTCCCATCTCAACTTCCACGCATTTCATGCGGGCCGTATGCGTCTTGGCCGCAAGTGCTGCTTTTATCATTGTCGGCACTTTGAACGTTTTGGCACAGGCCACTCCGAAGGAAAAATTTGGCGATTGGGAAGTCAATTGCGGCAAACCGCCCGGAGCGCGCCAACAGCGCTGCGCCCTGGTTCAAAGTGTGATCGACGAGGAGCGCGCGAATGTTGGACTGCGGGTGGTATTTCTGCTCGCATCCGATGGTCGCCAAGTGTTGCGTGTAGTGGCGCCGCTGGGCGTTCTGCTGCCTTTCGGACTGGGACTGCGGATTGATGAAGAACCCATCGGGGACAAACCGTTGCCTTTCATCCGCTGCAGGCCAATGGGGTGCATCTCCGAAATCGTCGTGAAAAAAGCGCTTCTTGATAAACTCAAGGTCGGGAAAAACGCCCTGTTCATTATTGTTGAGACAAAAGAGGAAGGCCGCGCTATCCCGGTCTCGCTTAGCGGCTTTACCAAGGGGCTTGAACGGCTCACGGCGCTCGCAAAGACGAACTAAAATCCCTTTGGCGGAATCAAAAAAAGCCGGCCTCACTAATACGAAGCCGGCCAATTGAGAAACGATCTTTTCAGGCTAGATCAGGATTTGATCTCGAAGGTTACCGAGCAGTTCACACGGTAGGATTTGATCTCGCCGTCTTTCACTCGCGCGGTTTGATCCTTAACCCAGATCGACTTGATACCTTTGACCGTCTTGGAAGCCTCCTCGACAACCTTCTGTGCCGCTTCCGACCAGCCCTTTTCCGACTCACCCATAATCTCGATAGTTTTGTGTACTGATGACATTTACGCCTCCTAAAATACGCGTTGATAGGAAAAAGGCACCATCCGAAGATGGTGCCTTTCATTACATATAGCAGGGAACCGGGCGTTACTACGGCAAGGGGGATTGCCGAAGAGTCTCAGATTTGCTTTGTGCGTCAGCTGGCTTGGCAGGAGCGAGCCCATTTGGCGGCATTTTTGCGTCGCTCCATGCGCCTCGCCAGAGCCTGGGATGGGTCCTCGGACCAATGGCTCATCAGAGCCCAATCAAGATCAGAACGCGTCAACCCAATATCATTGAGCAGGCCGTCATGGTTCCGTGCAAGCCGGGCTATTTCCCTGCGGCCCCGCCGGGCTTCAAGCAACCGGTTTGCGTAGAGATAGAACTGGCCCAAGGCAGAGCGAATAATAGACCATCGCGTGGGATGCCTGAGCCGGTTTGCTTCAAACGGGGCATAGGTCATTGTTTCCACTCCTCTTTTCAAGACAAGCGATCATGCTGTGGGAACGGGGTTTCCCCCGTTCCCACGACTAACCGCTATACTTGGTTGTGACGTTCAAGCGGGTGTCATCCGTCCTGATTTGCGAAATATGGCAAATACCTTCCCATAATTCAAACAAATGTTTATTATGTTATGCATAACAATATTTGATTGATTGCAAAGTGGCGAAACGAGGTTAGGAATGGCGACTCCTGTGCTTGATGCGGACCAGCTCAAAACGCTCATTGCTATTGCGGACACGGGAAGTTTCACCCGTGCGGCAGACGAAGTGCACAAGACGCAAGCGGCAGTTTCCATGCAGATGCGTCGGTTGGAAGACAGCGTCGGTCGTCGGTTGTTCACCAAGAATGGCAGGCGGAACCAGCTGACAGGCGATGGCGAACACCTGCTCGAGTATGCGCGTCGCATTATTACTCTCAACAACGAGGCGCTGACCGTGCTCTCGGAACCTGAACTGGCTGGCCATGTCCGTATCGGCACGCCGGATGACTATGCCGAACGCTTCCTGCCTGGCATCTTTGCAAGGTTTGCGCGTACACACCCCCTCGTCGAAGTGGAGATTCTCTGTCAGGCAAGCCGCTCCCTGATGGAGTTGATCAACCAGGGTGAACTCGATCTGGCAATCGCCACCCACTCTGATTGCGGAGTGCATGGTGAGGTTATCCGGCGGGAAAGGTTGTGCTGGGTTGGATCGCCGCGCCACCGGCTTGAAGCGCGTGAAATCTTACCGATTGCCCTGGGGCCGGCTACGTGTTCATGGAGACATTCTGCGACGAAAGCGCTTGATGAAATCAACCGCCCCTACCGCATTCTTTATACGAGCCCCAGTGCAACAGCTATTGTTGCAGCGGTGATGTCGGGTCTGGCGGTTACTGTATTGCCTGAAAGCGCGGTCCGGGCCGGCATGCGCCGGCTTGGGAAAGAGGGACGCTACCCTGAGTTACCCACTTGCGATATCGCGCTGTTGCGCGCATCAAGCAATGCAAATTCGACCATTGATGCCCTGGCGGATCACATCGTTGGAAGTTTGAACAATCTAGACTTTGCCGTGCAGCCCTGGATGTAGAACCGGGTTCTTCGCACAGGCCAGTGAACCGACTAGAAAAATTCAGGAAATGCTCCCGCCAGTGCGCTACGCACACGCTCACGAACCGGCATGGCAGCCTCAGGGTATTCGAACGACTGCCCGGTAACCGTTTCAATCAGGTCGACATATTTTCCGGCGAATTCGAGAAGCGTGTCCTGCGGAATTTCTGGGATCGGCTCTTTGTAGGGATCGCATTTGCCGCGAACCCACAAGCGCAGAAATTCCTTGTCGAGACTTTCGGGCTCCTCGCCCGCTTTAAGGCGGGCGCCATAGGTGTCCGCCTTCCAGTATCGGCTCGAGTCCGGTGTCAAAATCTCATCTGCCAAAACAATCTCGCCATCCTCGTCGAGACCAAACTCGAACTTCGTGTCGACCAGGATCAGGCCATTGCGGGCCGCAATCTCCCGTCCGCGGGCAAATACAGCAAGGCTTTTCGCTGCCACGTCGTCCCACTGAGCCCGTGTGAGCAGCCCCTGCTCCATGATCTCAGCCACTGTAATTGGGGCGTCATGTTCACCAGCTTCCGCCTTGGTCGTCGGCGTGATTATGGTTTCAGGCAATTTTTGGTTCTTGACCAGACCGTCAGCGAAGTGATGTCCATAAAGCACGCGCTCGCCGCGCTGATACATCGGCCATATGCTGGTCTCGGTAGAACCCGTCATATAGTCACGAACCACCATCTCGATTGGTAAAATCTGAAGCGTTTTTGCGACGATCACATTGGGATCGGGATAATCGATGACGTGATTGGGGCAAATATCGGCGGTCTGATCAAACCAGTAACGAGCCGTCTGCGTCAGCACCTGCCCTTTAAAGGGTACAGCTGCAAGCACATGATCGAATGCCGACTGACGGTCGGTAGCGACCATGATGCGGCGCCCGTCGGGCAGGTTGTAGGAATCGCGGACTTTGCCGCGCTGAAACTCCGGGAGTTCCGGAAATTCCGCATCCGTCAGAACTCCTGCGAGTGCCATCCGGTCAGGCTCGCTTAAGGCCACAGATTTCATCCACCCTACAGCTATCAGGATCCTCAGAAGGCTTCCGTCTCGAACAGTTTGTCGATATCGCCGCCCCAGTCGCCGTTATATGCATCAAGCAGCTGTTCTGCACGCGTGCGCCCGCTTGCGACGATGTCTTCGGCGATTTGCAGAAACAGGGTTTCGTCGTTGCCGGCCCGATCTACCTCGGCACGCGCCACCAAACCCGCCTTTGCGATGGCCAGAGTTTCTCGTGCGATGTCGAGCGCCTTGCCGGACCGGAACGGCGCGTTGAGCGCACTTCCAGGAACCGCGTCACGCAGTGCCTGACGCTCATCTGCGCTCCAGTCCTTAACAAGGTCCCAGGCTGCATCGAGCGCGCTCGAGTCATAGAGCAACCCAACCCAGAAGGCGGGCAGCGCACAAATTCCGCGCCACGGCCCTCCGTCCACGCCGCGCATCTCCAGAAACTGCTTCAGGCGCACCTCGGGGAAAATCGTTGAAACGTGATCGGTCCAATCGGCCTCGTTGGGCTTTTCGCCAGGCAAAACCTCAAGCTTGCCACCCAGGAAGTCGCGAAATGACGCCCCAGCCACGTCGATGTATTTGCCGTCGCGATAAACGAAATACATCGGCACATCGAGGGCATAGTCCGTATATCGTTCAAACCCCATACCGTCCTCAAAGGCCCAAGGCAGCATGCCTGTCCGGTCGGGATCGGTATCGCGCCACATCTCGCTGCGGTAGGAAAGAAATCCGTTGGGCTTGCCATCCTTGAACGGTGAATTGGCGAAGATCGCCGTGGCGATCGGCTGCAGGGCGAGACCAACACGCAGCTTCTTCACCATGTCCGCTTCGCTCGCGAAGTCGAGGTTGACCTGGATGGTGCAGGTCCGGTGCATCATATCGAGGCCTTGTTGCCCCATGCGGGGCATGTAGGCACGCATGATTTTGTAGCGCAGCTTTGGAACACGCGGTGTTTCCGCAAGCGTCCATTTCGGCGAAAAGCCCAAACCCAAAAACCCTATACCCCACTCGTCGCCGATCTGGCGGACCTGCTCCAGATGCTGGCTCGCCTCATCGCAGGTCTGGTGCACGGTGCCAAGTGGAGCGCCCGAAAGTTCAAATTGCCCACCGGGTTCAAGGCTGATCGATCCGCCACGCTGTTGCAGGGCAATGATATTGTCCCCTTCCATGATCCGCTCGTATCCGAAGCGGCGCGCCATTTCTTCCAGCAACGCATGAATGCCATGTTCACCCTCGTAAGGGAGCGGTGACGGTCCCGCGGCAAAAAACCCGAATTTTTCGTGCTCTGTCCCAATCCGCCATTTCTCAGCTGGTTTGCAGCCGCGCTCAAATTCAGCAACCAGTTGGTCCCTTGATTCAATGAGCGGACTATCGGGTGTGTCCTGGCGTGTGGACATGATCTCTCCAGGAAATCCGGATGCAGGGGCGCGGGACAAGCTTAAGTATGCCCGCTGCCGGAATCAGCCGCCTGTTATGGACCGGCGCACAAGCATCTGGCAAGCATCTCAAATCACTGCCAATCACCCAGGACGGCATTGACCAGTGCAAGGGCTGCAACTGCAGCCGTATCGGCACGCATGACCCTGGGACCCAGAGAAATTGCCGTCACGAACCTTAGAGAGTGCAAGCGCTCTTGTTCGCGCGCCTCAAACCCGCCTTCAGGCCCGACCAATACAGCCAAGGGACCAGGATCGATAGCCCTTAGCGCCTCTAGTGGCGAGGCGATAGGCGCTTTTTCATCGCAATGGATGATCCGGCGGGTGGCGTCCCATTCATCGAGAAGCCTGTCCAGTGAAACGGGCTCATGAACTTCAGGAATGCGCAAGACACCGCACTGCTCGGCGGCTTCGATCACATTGGACCGCATCCGGACCAGTTTGACGCGTTGCGCAGATGTATGCTGCGTAAAAACGGGCACGAGTGCGGCGACGCCAAGCTCTGTCGCCTTCTGCACCATATAGTCGAGACGGGCGCGTTTGAGAGGTGCGAAAAGATAATGAATATCGGGCCCATCCTCTTGATCCCGGACCTGATCCAGGACATTGAGCAGGCACTGCCCTCGCCGCTGCACGGTAATCTGCGCTCGCCATTCTCCCATCTTGCCGTCAAAGATGAGCAGTTCAGCGCCCGTTTGCAGACGCATGACATTGACGAGATAGTTTGCCTGCACCCGAGTGCAGTCGATGTCCAGACCAGGCTTGAGCGGCCCTTCAACAAAGAGCCTGATAGAATTTTCACGCATGCCGTCTCGCATTTTCGCTTGATTTGGGCCTTTGAGAACGCCCCTTGGAACCTACCCATTGCA
>DEIT01000072.1:25980-26227 GCA_002352635.1 Hyphomicrobiaceae bacterium UBA2767
CATCATGAATGAGCGCGTCAGAACGAACCCCACCCGGCCCCAAGCGGTCGCTGACGCTGTCCCCGGAAACTGGGTCGACAGATTGGCGCCGGAAAGCTGGCGGCCCTATTTGCGGCTTGCCCGGGCAGATCGGCCGATTGGTGTCTGGCTCCTGCTCTGGCCCTGTTGGTGGTCTTTGGCGCTGGCCGGAATGGCTTCCAGCACAGATTATCCGAACCTGTTGTATATGGCGCTCTTTGCCATAGGC
>DEIT01000072.1:26298-30265 GCA_002352635.1 Hyphomicrobiaceae bacterium UBA2767
GGACAAATCACAGTGAGGCAGGCGCAGATCTTTATGTGTGTCCTGGCGCTGATTGGTCTCGCCATATTGCTCCAGTTCAACGCATTCACCGTCTTGCTTGGATTTGCATCCCTTCTCCCCGTCGCGATTTATCCGTTCATGAAACGGCTGACCGACTGGCCGCAGGCGGTCCTTGGTTTGGCATTTTCATGGGGTGCACTGATGGGCTGGGCGGCTGTACTCGGCGAGCTGTCGCTTCCACCGCTGCTGCTCTATGGCGGTGCCGTTGCCTGGACGGTCGGTTACGACACGATATACGCCCATCAGGACAAAGAGGACGACGCACTTCTGGGTCTGAAGTCGACGGCACTCAAATTCGGGTCAAGGACCAAGCCATGGCTGACCCTGTTCTATGTATTGGCCTTCACCGGAATTGTATCTGCGGGCCTTGCCGCAGGGGGCGGACAGACGTTCTGTTTTATCATGGCAGCGGGTGCGGCCCATCTTGTCTGGCAAACGCTGACACTTGATGTCTCAGATGAGCAAAACTGTCTGACGCGCTTCCGCGCGAACAGGGATTTTGGCGCGGTCGTTTTTATTGCTCTGATTGCCGACATGGCCGTGAGCGCGCTTTGGTGATTGAGCTGGCCACAACCCGCTGACGTGAGGGCTATACCATTCAGCGCATCTGATACAGCGCTTCCATGATCTGCACGTCCGTTAGGCTCGATGGATCGATACCAGCCTCCTGGTTTAGTCGATCGAATTCACACGGTCCGCAGACGTCGGCGCTCAAGTCCTCAAGGTCAGCTGCGGATGACTCATAGCTGCCGATCTTTCCGGTAAGAGTAACGTCGTCCGCAAATCCCGTCTCTCTTGAGTTGGCATTAGTGTTCATCGGGCGTCTCTCCATTCCTGTGTATGTTTCAGCAGTCGGATCTGTCGGAAAACCCATTTGAGATACAACCAATATGGGCAAGACTATCGATGGTACAAATCTATTCTAACGTGTTTTTCAATAGAAAATATCTATCATTCAAAATGCAACAATTTGCCAGGAGATATCTTTGTTCGCTAGACGCGCGGGAAATCGGGGTGCTCGCGTTTGATTGTCTCGCGGACATAGTCGGCCAACGTCTCGTATTGTGCTGTCAGCGATGAGGATTTTCGCCAGGCAATGCCAATGGTCCGGGAAATAGGCCGCCCTTTGATCTCGCGCGCTGTCACCGTCGTGTCCTGATCCAGGACCGACCGCACAAAAAGACCCGGCAGGAATGATAACCCGCCGCCCATGCCGACCATCTGGCGCAACGTATCCAGGCTCGTCCCCTCGAAGTCGAGACGAAGCCGTGCACCGATGTCCTCGCAAATGGACTCAACCTGCTCGTGCAATTGATGACCAGTTTCCAAGGTCAATATGGACTGCCCACGAAGATCGGCACGTTCGATCACAGGCTTATCAGCCAGGGGATGGTCACTTGCCATGGCAATGAAAAGTGGCTCGCGGAAAAGCGGCATACTGTCAATATCCTCACCCCGTACGGGCAAAGGTGTAATCAGAATATCGAAGCGCCCGCTTTGCAGACTTCGCGGCAATGTCTGTGGAACTTCCTCACGAACAAAAAGCTTCAATTCCGGATAGTCGCTGTGCAGTCGCGGCAACATTTTGGGTAGGAGGTAGGGGCCAATGGTCGGAGGCAGGCCCAGCCGGATTGTTCCGCCAAGGCCCTTGCCATAGCTCAATGCCATTTCCCTGATTTCCTGCACATCCAGAAGAATACGGCGTCCGGTTTCAAGAATTTGCTCGCCTAACGGCGTGAAAATCACACCCGACCTCCCGCGTTCGACCAACTGCGCACCAAGACGTGATTCAAGCGTCTTGAGTTGAGCACTCAATGTCGGCTGGCTGACACCACATTGTTCCGCGGCGCGTCTAAAGTGCTTGGTTTCGGCCAACGCGACCAGATATTCGATCTGACGAATGGAAGGCATATTCTGCACCCGACGAGTTGCGTTGCGGGCCGCGCCAAACGTCTGAGGATTTCCTGATGCCTCATGTTTGACGCAAACGCCGCAAAATCAATTCATAGATAAAATCTATCGTATTTTGTTGAAAAATGCATTGGCTTTTATGGAGATTTGACCCCAGCTTTGGTGAATGAAGCAGCGGACAACTCTTCACGATGAACAATAACAAGAGGCAGATTGGATCGATCCCCCCGGAGATGATTGCCGTGGCTGTGAACAGAACCATGTTGTATTTGGCGGTTCTGACAGTCACGGTGATCTTTCTTTACGCGTCCCTTCAGCCCCGACCGGTGCTGCTGCCGGCGATGAGCAGTCTGCTGACAATCTGTGCCTTTGCAGCCGGCGCTTTGGCCTTGATCCGCGTACAACCGCTCAACGCGCCGTATCTGACATCCTGGGATCTTTCCGCGCTCTGGCTGTTTGTGGCCATAGGGCTTGGGATGCTGTCGGATTCCGATGCGGTCGAAGCTTATCTCGCGTCAGTTTCGACAAGCGCAACCGCTGAGCTGCCGATGCCGGCACCTGCGGAAAACCACTGAGGTATATGATGAAGCGATTCAAAAACATTCTGGCTGTCTATAACGATGCCATTGGTGCAGAAGACGCGCTTACGCAGGCCGCGGCACTCGCCAGATCGAACCGTGCGCGCCTGACCCTGGTTGATGTTCACAATCAATCTACTGTTACGCCGGCACAACGCAAAGAGCGGGAGAAATGCCTGCAGCGTACGGTCAACCATCTCAAGCTAGACGGCGTCGAACGCGTATCGTTTGAACTGTTGGTCGGCACGGAGTCTGTCGAAATCATCGCTCAGGTCAAGCGGGGCAAACACGATATCGTTGTCGCCAGTGCCGAGGGCGGTAGTGCGATTCGCAATGCCTTGTATGGCAGAACTGCAATACACCTCATCCGCAAATGCCCTTGCCCCGTCTGGCTGCTTAAGCCGGGGCATTCATTGCAATACGGCAGGGTTCTCGCAGCTGTTGATCCCGACCCGGATCGGCCGGAAAACGATGCGCTCAATACCAAGATCATGGATCTCGCGACATCCCTGTCACGAAGCTATGACGCCGACCTCCATGTGCTTCACGCGTGGGAAGTTCGCGGAAAGGACCGTGACACGCTGAGTTCCGAAATCCGAGACACAGCCCGGACGTCCTTGCTTGAGAAGCACCTGAATATCCATAGAGAGAGGGTGGACGAGCTGTTGGAAAACTATAAGCCGGTAGGTGCTCGCCACCCGGTTCACCTCCCACAGGACATCCCTGAGCGCGCGATTTTGAAGACCGTCAATAAAGAAGAGATAGATCTGATCGTCATTGGTGCCTCGTCCAGAGGTGGTCTTGCAGGTTTCCTGAACGGACACGCGGCCGAATCCATTCTGGCAGCGGTCCGCGGGGGCGTCCTTACGGTAAAGCCAACAAGCGCACTCGCAGAGCAATCTATTCGGCCGGTCGAGAAAACTCTCGAGGTCGCCTGAATTCGCCTCGCCTGACGCGTAAATCCGAATCTGCATGACCCTCAAGCACGAACCGGCACGACTCCGAAGCGAGGCTCTCGATTGATCCAGACCATCAAACGTAGCGCTGTCGACCTGAAGCGCGGCGCACAGGCGTTTTTTCAGCATGAAGCGGCAGGCGGCCTTATCTTGATGGCAGCCGCTGTTTTTGCGCTGATCCTCGAGAACTCTGCTCTCAGTTGGCTCTATGATGCACTTCTTGGCACGCCGGTAGTGGTCAAGATAGGCGCACTGGCGATCGACAAACCTCTCCTGCTTTGGATAAACGACGGCCTGATGGCGATTTTCTTCTTCCTTATCGGGCTGGAAATAAAGCGTGAAATCGTAGAGGGACGACTGTCCAACTTCGATCAGGCTGCATTACCTGTCCTGGCCGCAGCAGGAGGAATGATTGGCCCCGCGGCAGTCTACGTCGCATTCAATTTCGGTGACCCGACGGCA
>DEIT01000072.1:30326-31249 GCA_002352635.1 Hyphomicrobiaceae bacterium UBA2767
CTTGCGATTATTGACGACCTTGGCGCGATTATCATTATCGCACTGTTCTACACATCCGAACTATCAGTCTCCGTACTGGGGATAGCCGCCGCCGGGATAGCCGCCCTTGCGTGGCTCAACTGGCGCGGCGTTACGCGCCTGGCCCCCTACCTTGTCGTTGGCCTCGTAATATGGGTCTGCGTGCTGAAGTCTGGCGTTCACGCGACCCTTGCCGGTGTCATCATTGCTTTGTTTGTGCCCCTGCGCGGGCATGGCGAGGACGGGCAGTCGCTCCTCAAGAAAACAGAACACGGCCTCGCGCCCTGGGTCGTCTTTGGTGTGATGCCGTTGTTTGCGTTCGCCAACGCTGGCGTGGATCTGCGCGGTATGTCTTTTGACGTTCTGTTCGCTGGTATTCCCCTCGGCATTGCGGCTGGCCTTTTTCTCGGCAAGCAATTGGGGATCATGTCGTTTGTCTGGTTCAGCCTAAAGCTGGGCATGGCCCGGTTCCCGGAAGGCGTAACCTGGGGGCAGATTTATGGCGTTTCGCTGCTCGCAGGGATCGGCTTCACCATGAGTCTATTCATTGGAACACTGGCCTTTGCAGATCCAGAACACACAGCGGCGGTTAGACTGGGCGTCCTGTCAGGTTCAATCCTCTCCGCGCTGGCAGGATACGCGGTCTTGCGGTTTGCGACGCGGCAAAACATCTCGAAGCCGCGCGAAAATGCAAGCGCAAGTGCAGCAGCATAGACTTTTTTGCAGTATACCTGAGCTGTCTATTCCATCCGCACCAATCCCGCCATTAGCGTCATGAGACGCGAAGCGGCGGTATCCAATTGGATTCAGGTACGGGCGACAATTTCCCTGCCGGAAACGCAGCGAACAAGGCTCTGGTCGCCAACGTCGCGAATTGATGAAATCGCTGATCGCCGCGCTTCCAT
>DEIT01000072.1:31315-37950 GCA_002352635.1 Hyphomicrobiaceae bacterium UBA2767
GGCAGAAGGAGCGGCAAATTCAATGCCCGCGCCCAGCTCTGCCAGCGCGTCCCCACTTCTTCCATATCGCTTGATATGTGCAGCGGAAAACAGAGCTTCGGATCGGGATGATGCAGATTGACGGAAACGACGAAACTTTCGAATTCCTCATCGAGAGCCTCGATGCGGATCGCTACGCCAGAAAAATCCTCCAGCGCAAGGTCCCGGCAAACTGCCGGAACACCCGAAACTTCATGCTTTACGGCAATTTCTCCCTGCCTGATCTCAATAAGATCGCGCGCACGACGCGCACGATCTGAATCGATATCGACAGGTAGGCTGTAGCGCACCGGAAGCCTCAAAGGATCGAGATCCAATGGGCGCACCGGCCAGCGCTCCGCAAGCCCATGCGGCTGTGTTTGACGCCTCACAATTAACTCCCCTTCGGTTGTCTGTCGCAACCTTTGTTGGTTGTCTTGCGCAACCTTTGTTGTCAGGGAATATGCCACACACTCGTTCTGATCCCCTTAAAGAACGCCGTTAAAGTTTGGTATTCGGCACGTAAGGCTTTTAGAAAGGTTCACAAGCTGTTAGCTGAACCGATGGACAAACCTCCCTACGACATTGGCATGCCTGCAGGACACGACACTCCAGACAAGGAATTTGACCTGCTCATCGCCGCCGTGCGCGAAGCAGGCAGCGTCGCACTTTCTTATTTCGGCAACGACCCGGAAACCAAAACCAAACCCGATGGAACTTCGGTTAGTGAAGCAGACTACGCCGCCAACGATGTGTTGAAACGGCACCTGATGAGCCAGGGCGACACATATGGCTGGTTGTCGGAAGAAAGCGATGATGACCTGGAGAGGCTGACCCGACAGCGGGTCTGGGTTGTCGATCCGATTGATGGAACCCGCGCCTTTCTGGAAAACAAACCGGAATGGACCGTATCTGCAGCGCTTGTTGTCGATGGCCGTCCAGCCATGGCAGCCGTATTCAATCCCGTAAAGGACGAATTTTTTGACGCGGTACACGGGCGCGGCGCATTTCTCAATGGTGCGCGTATTGCCGTGCATGAGCCGGTGAAACTTGAAGGCTCGCGCCTCGCCGTGTCAGGTGGTCTGTTGCGTTCCAGCCGATGGGCACATCCCTGGCCTCACGTCGAGACGGTCTGGGTGAACTCAATCGCCTACCGCCTTGCTCTCGTTGCGGGCGGCATTTGCGACGGGACCATCTCAATGTCTGGCAAATCCGATTGGGATATCGCGGCCGCCGATCTTCTGGTGGGTGAAGCCGGTGGATGCATGACAACACGCGACGCACAACCCTTCACCTATAACCGCAGGAGCACACAGCAGACATCAGTCGTTGCAGCTGGTCCGGCACTTCATTCAGCGTTGATTGAGCGGACATCGCAAGCGACAATCTAGCCCGTTTGAAAACATGAAATATACAGCAGGAGTCAAAGCAGAAAATGCCGGATAACGCGGAAAAAGAACCTGAAAAGCAATTGCTTCACCTCGTATTCGGCGGTGAGCTGAATGACCTTCAGAGTGTCGAATTCGACAACCTCGATGAGCTTGATATCGTGGGTGTTTTTCCCAACTATGCCTCCGCCTACGATGCCTGGAAGGGGGCCGCGCAACGGTCAGTGGATAACGCGCATATGCGCTACTTCATTGTCCACATGCACCGCCTGCTGGATCCGGACGTGCAAGCTGAAGATTCCTAGGCCGGCACTCATCCATACGACCAGGCCATATGGCACAATACGGCATTAGCTGTTAGAAGATCGGTCGATTCTGTATGGCTGCGCGGCGTACCGTGTAAGCGTGAAATCTGCCAACGGATTAGTATAAGTGAAAGATGCCCTGTTCACCGACGCGGCCTCGGTAAAGCGAGAAGCCGATCAGCTTCAGGTCGAATATACGACCCGTGAGGTGATCGAGCGCATATGGCAAGAGCATTTTCGCCCTCGCCTGGGGCTGCTGATTCTGGCCGGCGTCTCACTCGCCTTTGCTGCCGCCACCGCTGGCGCCATTCCATTTATCATCCAGATGACGGCTGATAATGTGTTCGTCGACAAAAAGGATGAGATGATCTACCCGATCATGGGGTTCATCTTCATCGTGAGCGTTGCAAAGGCAATCACTGAATATATCTCCACCGTAGCCGTCGGATACCTCGGCATCCGTTTTATTGCGGACCTGCGAATCCAGATGTTCGCCAAGATCACCGAAGCCGACCTGAGTTGGATAAACTCAGTGCATTCGGGACGCCTGATTGCCGGATTTCTTTACGACGCCAATCTCATTCGCCAAACAGCCAGCCGCGCCATCGTCGCGCTGTGCCAGAACCTGATCAAGGTCATCGTCCTGGTTGGTGTCATGCTTTACATGGATTTGCGTTTCTCCGGTGTCGTTCTGATATTAATGCCGCTCGCGGTATTCCTGCTTGGCCGCCAGCGCCGAAAGATGCGCACGTCCACCACAAAATCCCTGCAGGAAACCGGCGATCTGAGTGCCCTGATTTCTCAGACTATTGCCGGCCTGCCCATTGTGCGCGCCTATGGCCAGGAGCAGCACGAAATCAATCGCGCCACAAAGACGATCAACCGGGCGCTTGAATTCACGATGCGCGGCGCCCGTGCGCGCGCCGCCTCGGGCCCCTTTGTGGAAGTACTGGTGGGCATCGGTCTGGCTCTTCTCATCTATTATGCCGGCGTGAAAGGCATCACAGGTGCAGTAACGCTGGGCCATTTCATGGGCTTCATGACTGCCGCGATGCTGATCTACCAGCCCATGAAAAGCGTAGCGACCTTGCAGACGTCTGTTCAGGAAGGCGTCGCCGCGGCCAGCCGCGTCTTTGGCATTATCGACCGCAAGCGCGAGCTCGTCGACATACCAGGCGCGAAGCCTTTGAAACTGACCAAGGGCGAGCTCGTCTTTGAAAATGTCTCATTCGCTTATGAAGACGGCGGGCGGGTATTGCGCAACGTGTCGCTCAAGGTTCCGGCAGGAAAAACAGTCGCACTGGTTGGGCCGTCGGGCGCGGGCAAAAGCACGATGATTAATTTGGCTCAGCGTTTCTTCGATCCACAGGAGGGGCGTGTACTCATTGACGGCCAGGATATCTCAAAGGTCACGATCGCCAGCCTGCGCAAGTCTCTGGCGCTTGTTACACAGGATCCGGTGCTATTCGACGAGAGCATCCGGGAGAATATTACCTACGGCTCCAAAGGCGATGAAAAGGCTGTTGTGGCTGCCGCCAGAGCCGCTGCCGCCCACAACTTCATAACTCGGCTCCCACACGGCTACGACACCCGCGCAGGCGAAGCCGGGAATATTCTTTCCGGCGGCGAGAAACAACGGATCGCAATTGCCCGCGCGGTATACAAGAACGCGCCGATACTGCTTCTCGATGAGCCTACAAGCTCGCTCGATTCCGAGGCCGAGGCAAAAGTCCAGGAAGCGCTGGACAAATTGATGCGCGGTCGCACTGTGCTGATGATTGCGCACAGGCTCTCGACTGTGAAGGAAGCCGATCTTATCTGCGTCCTGGACAAGGGTGGGATCGCTGAAATGGGACGGCATGAGGACCTGATGAGGTCAGGCGGCCTCTATGCCCGCCTCAACAGCGCTCAATTCGGCATTATTCCTGACGAAGTGCCTGTTGCCGTGCCAACCGCCGGGAAGAAGGGAAAAAGCGCTCGGCGAAAATCTGGTCCCGTCCCGGTCAAGTAATCACATTCAACGGCAGCGGAAATGTTCTCAAGCCTGTTTAAGTCCAAGGCGTTTATCAGAATCGTCGGCAAGACGATGGCCGGATATATCCGGTTGGTCAGACGCACGAGCAGCGAGAGTGACGATCCACCAGGTTTTATTAAAAAAAACCTGCCCGATACGCCACTCATTATTGCCATGTGGCACGGTCAGGGCATGCTGCTGCCCTTCATCCGACCGCGTGACGATATCAAGGTGGCGATCATGGTCGCCAAGCACATCGATGGGGACATCGTGCACGCATCGCTCAAACCCTTCGGTTTGACGACCATCCGAGGAGCCGGGGCCGGACGAAAAGGCAAGGACAAGGGCGGTTTCGCAGCACTACGAGCCTGCATGACCGCTCTCAGAAGCGATACAACTGTAGCGCTAACGGGAGATATTCCCCCTGGCCCCGCGCGCAAGGCCGGCATTGGCATTGTCACACTGGCGAAACTTTCGGGTCGTGCGATCCTGCCCTGTGCGGTCGTGACCAAGCGTTACATCAAACTCAATACATGGAGCGGCTTCACCATCAACCTGCCATTTTCGAAAATGGTGTTGGCCGGCGGCAATCAGGTTCGTGTGCCCCGTCACGCAGACGCAGAGGAACTGGAAGCAGCGCGCCAGACTTTGGAAGACGAGTTGAATGAGACCACTGCACGCGCCTACCGGATCGCCGGGACCAAGGAGCGCGGCATCTCTGCCAGGGGCGAGCCTCCCGCATTCGGACTGAAACTTCGAGCATATTCCTGGCTGACCCACATGTTTCAGCCTGCCGCGCCCCTGTTGCTGCGTTACCGTGAGCGTCAGGGAAAAGAAGAGAAAAGCTGCATCCCCGAGCGCTTGGGCTATGCAAGTACAAAACGCCCAACCGGAGACCTCGTTTGGGTTCACGCGGCCAGTGTCGGAGAGGCGACCGCAGTCTTTCACCTTATCGAAAAGTTGAAAGGCGAACGGCCGGATCTAAATATCTTGCTGACCACCGGAACTGTAACCTCGGCAAATCTCGCGCGCGCGCGATTGCCGGATGGCGTGATCCACCAATATGTCCCGCTCGACGCACCGGATTTCATGAGACGGTTTTTCGATCACTGGCAGCCCGCCACGATTATTCTGACCGAGTCGGAAATTTGGCCGAACATGATCAATGAAGCGCGCATCCGTGACATTCCGCTCGTGCTCGTGAATGGCCGGATTTCTTCCAGATCCTTCCGCCGATGGCGAAAGCAGATGCGAACGGCCAACCCGTTGTTTTCGAGCCTCGATCTCGTCCTCGCGCAGAACGACGGATATGCCGGTTCATTTGAGCGGCTCGGCTCACGGAATGTCATTGCTGGTGGGAATCTGAAAATGGACGCGCCACCACCGCCAGTCAAAGAACCGGCCGTGAGGAAATTCAGACAAGCAATTGGAAAACGCCCCGTCTTTCTTGCCGCAAGCACACATACGGGCGAAGACGAAATCGTGGCAGACGCTCACGCCTCGCTTCGAAAAGACTTTCCCGACTTGCTGACAATCATCGTGCCACGCCATCCTGAACGTGGTGGCGCAATCTGCACAATGCTCAACGGCAAGGACCTCACATGTGCCCAGCGCACCAAAAGCGATGTTCCAAAACCGGAAGACGAAGTCTTTGTTGCAGATACAATCGGTGAGCTTGGTCTGTTTTATGCGCTGGCGCCGGTAGCCTTTATCGGCGGTTCCCTGGTTCCTCACGGCGGGCAGAACCCCATTGAGGCAATCATGCTTGATACAGTCGTCCTGACCGGTCCGAAGGTACACAATTTCGAGGAAGCATATGCTGCATTGCTGAATAGCGAAGCCTGCATAGAAGTTGAAAATGAGAAAGAACTCACAGATCAGGTTCGTTCATTGCTCAGGGATCCGAAGGGGCGCGAAGAGCTAAATGCTCGTGCCCAGTCGACGGTGGACGGCATGCGCGGCGCGCTCGAGACGACCACCACTGCGATCCTGAAATATCTGCCAGCCAAGCAGAAAAACAAGAAGGAGCGCCAGCGTGCCTCATAAGGCCCCGGCCTGGTGGTACGGGAAGACGAGCCTGCCGTCACTCCTGCTTACGCCTGCCGGCATTATTTGGGACCTGGCAACACGCCTGCGGTGGGCAATGGCACGGCCCTACCGTTCGAAGCTCCCGGTCGTCTGCATCGGCAATTTTACGGCAGGTGGCGCAGGCAAGACGCCTGCCGCCATTGCCATCGCCCGTCTCTTGATCGGGGAGCGTGAGCGGCCCATCTTTCTCACGCGGGGATATGGCGGGACCGTTCAGGGACCGCACCTGGTCAATCCGGGCAAGGATGCCGCCAAGCAGGTCGGCGATGAACCACTTCTGCTTGCCCGCATAGCGCCAGTCATTGTATCCGCGGACCGCGCCGCTGGCGCGCGATACGCCGAGGAACAAAAAGCAAGCGTCATCATCATGGATGACGGGTTTCAGAATCCAGGACTAGTGAAGGATCTCTCCCTCCTGGTCGTTGACCGTTCGACAGGTATCGGCAACGGTCTGGTTATTCCTGCCGGACCGCTACGTGCAGGTCTCTCATTTCAACTCGAGAAGGCTCGAGGTCTCATTCTTTCCGGGACAGGAAGCGAGGCAGACCATGTGGCGGAATATGCCCGTAATGCCGGACTGACCACATTTGAGTCAGAGCTTATTCCTTATGAAGACACGGACTGGCTGAAAACAAAGCCGGTCATTGCCTTCTCTGGTATTGGACATCCCGATAAGTTCTTCCAGACCCTTGATGAATGCAAATGCAACGTCATCCATCGCGCCACCTACCCGGATCACTATGTCTATACCGCGTCTGATGCTGACGAATTGCTCGACCTTGCCAGGCAAAAAGGCGCACAGCTGGTCACGACCGAGAAAGA
>DEIT01000072.1:38053-42070 GCA_002352635.1 Hyphomicrobiaceae bacterium UBA2767
GCCTAGCTCTGGTTTCACGCTCGCGTTCAAGCGAGACTTCCGCATTCACATACGCTTGCTGGAGTTCGACACTCCAATAGCGCAACTCATCAAGCGAGATTGTCTGCCCAGTCACCGCGCAACGGACGAAGTCACCTGGTGAGACAATCTGGAAATCGCCATCGCCGTAGTTGAGTGTAGCTTCACCCTTGAGGGGGAATTTGTTTTCAAGTCGGTTCATGTGTTCCAGCTATCGATGCCCATTGCACGACGAGAGATCACTCCCAAGATAAGGACTAGCATCTGATTTTGCCAGTTCGCTTTGCCATCTAAAAAAGTGATCCTTGCGACCCGCCACTGCCCTTCTTCCCCGGGGCAGATCCTTTCTTTCTGCTTCCCTGCCCTGCAGTTGCCGTCACTTGGCCATCGGCGAATTCGATATCGAGCCGATCGCCGGTGGAAACCGCGTTTGCGAATCTCACCATGTGGCCCGCATCATCGCGCACGAGTGCAAATCCGCGCGCAAGAACTGACTTGTGCCCAAGCGAGGAAAGCAGCTGCCCGCGCGCATCCAGTGCACGCCTGCGCGTCTGAGTTCCAAGGCGCAGCGCGCGAAGTGAACGTTCTCTGGCCTGCAGCAGCTGATCACGCGCGCGATGCACCCTTTGCGCAAGCATTGCGGGACGAAGCTGCGCGGAGGCATGCGTAAGCCGCGTCGAGCGGGCCCGGTTGCTGGCTTTCAACGCTCGCGGCAATTGGGCCGCAACGGTATCGAGGCGCTGGCGCGGCAGGGCCAGCAAGTCCGTCAGCCGTGGCAATCCCCGGGCCGCTGCGCGCAGCGCCACCCTTTGCTGCTCAAGGGCACGACGAAGCGCTATACCAAGCCGGCCCCGGTTCTCTGACAGCCGCTCCAACAAATCGCTGCGGACAGGTACCGCCCATTCCGCCGCCTTGGTCGGCGTTGGCGCTCTCGCGTCCGCCACAAGGTCAATCACCGTCCAGTCGGTCTCATGTCCAACGGCTGAAATCAGCGGGATTTCGCTCATCGCGGCAGCGCGCGCCACCTGCTCTTCGTTGAAGCCCCAAAGATCCTCAATGCTGCCACCACCGCGTCCCACGATGAGCACATCAGGGCGGGGAACAGGACCGCCTTGTTCGAGTGCATTGAAACCGCTTATGGCGGCAGCCACTTCGGCACCACAAGTTTCGCCCTGGACGCGTACGGGCCAAAGCACTACACGAACCGGAAAACGCTCCGCAAACCCGTGCAGCATATCGCGGATGACGGCGCCAGTGGGCGAGGTAACGATCCCGACAACTGAAGGCAGGAACGGAATCGGCCTCTTTCGGCCTTCGTCGAACAATCCTTCTGCGGCGAGTTTCTTTTTGAGCTTCTCAAGTTGTGCAAGCAGCGCCCCGACACCTGCAGGCTCCAAAGCGTCGATGACGATCTGATAGCGGCTCTGGCCGGGATATGTGGTGAGCTTGCCGGTCGCCACCACCTCCATGCCCTGTTCGGGCTGCACCTTCAGACGGGCTGCCTGCCCGCGCCAGATGACGCCCGACAAGACTGACTTTTCATCCTTGAGGTCGAGATAGATGTGACCGGACGCAGGGCGCGATATGCGTCCCAATTCGCCGCGCACGCGCACATATGAAAAACCGTCCTCGATCGCCCGTTTGATGGCGAAGGAGAGTTCCGAAACCGTGACCTCCAGCACATTGCCGCCAGATAGGTCATCGTCAGTTTCAGGGTTTTCCACCGTATACGCTCCCGGTCTTTTCCTTGTGCTTCGCGCAGTGTTACATCACGAGTGACCTTTGACTGCAATCGCGCGGGAGACAACCCTAGATGAATGTACTGTTGATTGGATCGGGCGGACGGGAACATTCCCTCGCCTGGGCGCTTGCGGCGAGCCCGCTTCTTACCAAACTATACTGTGCACCAGGCAACGGCGGTATTTCGCAGGATGCGGAATGCGTGCCGCTCGATGTTGGCGACCATGATGCAGTCTCCATTTTCTGCAAGGACAATGGAATCGATTTTGTGGTGGTCGGCCCCGAGGCACCCCTCGTTGCTGGTCTGTCCGACCATCTTAGAGCGCAGGGCGTCAAGGTATTTGGACCGTCCAAGGCGGCAGCACAGCTGGAGGGCTCCAAGGCCTATACCAAGGAACTCTGTGACCGTAAGGCCATCCCGACCGCCGCATATGGCCACTTCACCGACGCGGCATCTGCAAAAGACTATGCGCGCGCGCAAAACACGACCCTTGTCGTAAAGGCGGATGGTCTCGCGGCAGGCAAAGGCGTCACCGTGGCGGCGACGCTGGATGAGACGCTTTCCGCAATCGACGAGTGCTTTTCTGGCAAATTCGGCGACGCGGGAGCTGAAGTCATCATCGAGGAATGTATGCTGGGCGAAGAGGCAAGCTTCTTTGCATTGTGTGACGGCAAGAACGTGCTTCCCCTGGCGACCGCACAAGACCACAAACGCGCGTTTGACGGTGATGAAGGCCCCAATACCGGTGGCATGGGAGCCTACTCTCCGGCTCCCGTCATGACCGAGGCCATGTGTGCCCGAACCATGGAGGAAATCATCAAGCCAACCGTCGAGGGCATGGCGGAGGTCGGCACGCCCTACCAGGGCGTTCTCTATGCAGGACTGATGATCACCGATGAAGGGCCGAAACTGATCGAATACAATGTGCGTTTTGGCGATCCCGAATGCCAGGTGCTTGTGATGCGGCTCAAGTCGGACCTGTTGCCCGCCCTGCTCGCCACCGCAGACGGAGTTCTCGATCATGTTGATCTGCGATGGTTTGACGATGCGGCGCTGAGCGTGGTCATGGCCACAAAAGGCTACCCCGGCGACTATGAAAAGGGCTCTGTCATTTCCGGCCTTGATGAAGCGGGCAGCGACGAGAATGTCGAGATCTTCCATGCCGGCACCACTCAGAAGGACGGACAGATGCTTGCGACCGGTGGTCGTGTCCTCAACGTCACGGCACGGGGTGCGACCGTGCGCGAGGCCCAGGAGCGAGCCTACGCCGCGATCGCCAAGATCGATTGGCCGGAAGGGTTCTGCCGGACCGACATTGGTTGGCAGGCCATTGCCCGGGAGGAACAGGCGGCATGAGCGATCTGCCCGACCTGTTCCCTGGCTTTGACGCCCGCACCGTCAGAACCGGAGGTGCTGAGATCTTCATGCGGCTTGGCGGTGAGGGCCCGCCGTTGCTATTGCTGCATGGTTACCCGCAGACGCATCATGCCTGGCACCGGCTTGCGCCCGAGCTCGCCAGGCATTTCAGTCTGGTGATTGCCGATTTGCGCGGCTATGGGCAAAGCCTGGCACCAGCATCGGAAGACGATCACTACCCCTATTCCAAACGTGCAATGGGCATCGATATGTTCGAGGTTATGGATGCGCTGGGGCATCAGAAATTCATGCTCCTTGGCCATGACCGGGGCGCCAGGGTTGCCTACCGGATGGCGCTGGACTCAGGGGATCGGATAGCGCGCCTGGCGCTGCTGGACATCTTGCCGACATACACAATGTGGCAGTCCATGAACCACGGCCTCGCGATGTCGGCCTATCACTGGACATTTCTCGCCCAACCAAACCCAATGCCGGAGACCCTGATCGGAAAGGCGCCTGACATATATGTGGACCACACGCTCGCGAGCTGGTCGCTCACAAAAGATCTTTCCGTGTTTGATGAAACGGCACTGTCGCACTACCGGGCACTGCTCGCGTCCGAAGACCGCTGTCATGCCGCCTGTGAGGACTACCGCGCTGGCGAGACTTATGACCGGCAGGCTGATGAGGAAACCCTGAAGGCGGGCGGCAAGATCGCCTGCCCAACCCTGGTTTTGTGGGGCACCGACTATGTGGCAAAGCGCGCAGCCAGCCCTCTCGACGTTTGGAAAGACTGGTGCGCGGATGTCACTGGAGAAGCTATCGTTTCAGGTCACTTCCTTGCCGAGGAAGCGCCGGATGATACGCTGGCCGCTGTTGTGCCGTTTCTGAAAGCGGAATGA
>DEIT01000072.1:42191-42533 GCA_002352635.1 Hyphomicrobiaceae bacterium UBA2767
CCCCGAAATAGAGACGACGGATACGGGCAAATGAAATGGCGGCGGCGCACATGGCACAGGGTTCAAGCGTGACGTAAAGATCGTGACCCGTGAGCCGCTCGCTCTGCATCGTCTCGCACGCCTCACGAATAACCAGCAATTCCGCGTGTGCAGTGGGGTCATTCAACTCACGCGTTCGGTTGCTGGCACGGGCTATGATTGTCCCTTCGGCATTTACCAGGACCGCACCTACAGGCACCTCACCGCATTCGGCTGCAGCCTGCGCTTCAGCAAGTGCTGCTTCCATTGCAGTTTCGGGCTTGCCGGTCTGTTCGCCATTTGTCAGGTTGCGCGTCATCTCAA
>DEIT01000072.1:42612-85621 GCA_002352635.1 Hyphomicrobiaceae bacterium UBA2767
CTGTGCTCACGACGTGAAGCTGAGCGCTGGATCGAGGCGGGCCGGGTAAGCGTCAACGGCAAGCAGCTCGATACGCCTGCGGTCACCGTGACACCTGCGGACAAGGTGTTGGTCGATGGCAAGTCCCTCGCCAAAGCGGAAACCCCGAGGCTGTGGCGCTACCACAAGCCGAAGGGCCTCATCACCACCCACCGGGACCCTCAGGGTCGATCCACGGTCTTCGATGCCCTGCCGAAGTCCATGCCACGGGTCGTGTCGGTGGGGAGGCTTGATATTGCAACGGAAGGGCTGCTTCTGCTCACTACATCCGGTGAACTTGCGCGCCACCTGGAACTGCCCGCAACAGGATGGTTGCGCCGTTATCGCGTGCGAGCCAAGGGCGCCGTCACTCAGGACAAGCTGGATCGCCTCAAATCCGGCGTAGAAGTCGATGGCGTACGCTATGGCGGGATCGAAGCGCGGCTCGATCGCGCTCAGGGCGCCAATGTGTGGCTAACCATGGCGCTGCGCGAAGGTAAGAACCGCGAGGTCAAGCGCATTGCAGCCCATCTGGGCCTGGAAGTGAATCGCCTCATCCGGGTTTCTTATGGTCCCTTTGCACTGGGCGATCTCAAATCGCGCATGGTCGAAGAAATCAAGCCAGGGGTTCTTGCCGACCAGCTCGGACCCAACACCGCCAAGCAATTCGGGTTGAAGGCGCCCGGAAAGACACCTGCGCGCAAGCCCGCGAGGAAACCAATCAACAGAAAGCCGCGCAAGTGAGGATCGTTGCAGGCAGGTTCAAGGGACATCAACTGGCGACGCCAAAAGACCAATCAACCCGACCCACCAGTGACCGGGTGCGCGAATCTCTTTTCAACCTCCTGATCCACGGTATTGAAGATTTGGAACTGGAGGGCGCTCGCACACTTGATCTCTTCGCCGGTACCGGTGCGTTGGGGATAGAAGCCCTGTCGCGCGGAGCTAAATATTGCCTCTTCATCGAAAACTCGGCGCAAACACGCGGATTGATCCGCGACAATGTAGAGGCGCTGCACCTGACCGGCATCACAAAGGTCTGGCGTCGTGACGCAAGCGCGCTGGGGCCTGCCGGCAATCTGGAGCCCTTCGATCTCGTCTTTGCTGACCCGCCCTATGGCAAAGGCCTGGGAGAACTGGCCCTGCGATCCGCCCATGACAACCGCTGGATCAAACCGGGCGGCATTGCTGTAGTGGAGGAACGTTCGAGCAGTGTTTTCGAAGTGCCGGAAGGCTATGAAGAAATCGACCGGCGCGCCTATGGGGATACGCAGATCATAGTGATGCGGACACTTTGAATTTCGTTACCTAATTCCCGCCGCGCCCCGTTCCGTCTTCAGCTTGCGATTCCCAGAAATCGAGCACCTCGCGGCGATAGGTTTCCACGCAATCGCCTGCGCAGTCGAGCCATGCGCCGCCAGGCGTCTCAACTTCCCAATAGGTCAGGTTTCCGCGCGCCACCTTGCGTTTGGCTCGAACCGCAAGTTTATCCGAATACTGGCTTTTGGAGACAACTGAACCATGTTCGAGGATTACCGGCTCCGGCTGTTTGATGACCTCATAAATGTCAGACAGCAGATAACCGGCAACGACGGCAACTCCGGCGAGAATCAATGCCTTGACGATGAGAAACATAATGCATCCATCATATGCTGCTACCGGCGCGAGAACAGCTTCTCGATATCGGCGAGTTTGAGCTCCACATATGTGGGGCGTCCATGATTGCATTGGCCCGAGTGAGGCGTATCCTCCATTTCCCTCAACAGGGCATTCATTTCATCAGCCTTTAGCCGCCGCCCGGCACGCACGCTGCCATAGCAAGCCATCGTGGCGCAGACTTCGTGCAGGCGCTCCTGCAAGGTCACCGCGGTATCGGTTTGCATTGTCTCATCGGCAAGATCGCGGATAAGCCCACGGATATCGGTGTCACCCAACAATGCAGGCATCTCACGTACCGCGATGGCACCGTCGCCAAACCGCTCCAGCACCACACCGAACGCCTCGAACTCTGCCGCACGTGCAGCCAGAGCTTCAGCCGCGGTTTCATCCAGCTCCACAACCTCTGGGATGAGCAGCAATTGCCGGGCGATGCCACCATTGCCAAGAGCAGCCTTCATCTTTTCATAGACAAGCCGTTCGTGCGCCGCATGCTGATCGACAATGATGACCGAATTGTCGGTCTGCGAGACAATATAGGTATCGTGGAGCTGGGCGCGCGCAGCGCCAAGCGGACTTGCCTGATAGTCCGCGTCAGGCTCGGTTTCGCTCGCCCGGGTATCACCGCTTGCCGGTGCCAAGTCTTCGAATGGGGCTTGTGCCGCCTCCGCAAAAGCCATCGCAGAAGGAGACGCGCGATCAGGGTAGGGTCGAGCAGGAAAGCCGCCGGAGGGCCTACTCTGGCCAGCACGCGAAATGACTTCAGATGTCAGGGCGGCACTTGCAGAATGACCGGCCTCCTCCAACGCCTCACGAAGTGCACCGACAATTAGAGAGCGCACTGCGCCCGGATCGCGGAACCGCACTTCGGCCTTGGCCGGATGAACGTTCACATCGACTTCTTCAGGCGGAACGGTGAGAAACAGCGCCAGCATGGGAAACCGTCCGCGCGGAACGAGATCGCCATAAGCGGCGCGGACAGCACCCCCCAGCAACTTGTCTCGGACCGGACGGCCATTGACGAACAGAAACTGCATCATCTGATTGGCACGGTTGAGCGTCGGCAGTCCGGCAAAACCTTGCAGCTTCGCACCGACATGCTCTGCTGCAAGCGGGATTGCATCACGCATGAAGTCCTCACCCATGATGCGTCCGAGGCGGTTCAGGACACCTTGGCTGTCACCCGCCATCGCGGCAGGCACGCGCAGAACCGTGCGTTCGCCGCTGGCCAGCGAAAAGGCCACACCGGGATGCGCCATGGCCAGACGTTTGACCACATCCGAGATCGCTCCCTGCTCCGCACGTTCTGACTTCATGAATTTGAGGCGTGCCGGGGTGGCATAGAAAAGATCGCGCACCTCCACCCGCGTGCCTGGATTGAGAGCTGCAGGGCGCGGACCGGTCTTCTTGCCGGCATCGATGAGAATTTCCGCACCCTCATGCGCGCCTTGCGCCTGGCTCTGGATCGCAAGCCGCGCCACCGCGCCAATGGATGGCAGCGCCTCGCCGCGAAAACCCAAGGTACCGATATTGGAAAGGTCCCCATCAGGAAGCTTCGATGTGGCGTGACGCTCGACTGCCAAAGCCAGGTCGTCGGCATCCATGCCGCAACCGTCATCGCTCACTTGCATGTAGGAGAGCCCGCCGCCGCGCGTGGCGATATCAATGCGTTCCGCACCCGCATCGAGTGCATTTTCGACGAGTTCCTTTACCACACTTGCCGGGCGTTCAATGACTTCGCCCGCAGCAATGCGGTTGATCAATGACGTTGGCAGTTGGCGGACGGCCAAAGCACCAGCTCCTTAGTCGCGGTCTCCCAGATTGCGCCGCGTCAAAATCTTTCCTGCCTCCACAGCCGGCTGGTCGAAGGGATCGACACCCAGCAGGTGGCCGGAGAGAATCGTTTCCAGCATGAAATGCATCATGAGTCCGCCAAGTGCATATTCGTCAAGCCGTTCTAGATCGATTGTCCGCACGGGCCTGCCCGCATCCACAAGCGCCTGTGGAATAGCGGTCTGCTGCGCTGACACCAGATCACCGGCAGTTCGTGCGCCGAGATAGGCAGCATTCGCGGTCTCGGCAAGATCCGAGGAAATTATCGGCCCCGTCCCTGCGCAATCTGTCCGCAATACCGTGATCAAATGATCGCGCGGGCCATCGAGATAAAGCTGTAGCTTTGAGTGCTGATCGACAGGCCCGAGTGCCGCCACCGGCGTGAGCCCCCTGCCCTCTTTTCCAAGGCTTTCACCAGCAAGTTGTACATACCAATCAGCAAAGCGTTGAAGTCGATCGCCGTAGGGCATGACCACCTGTACGCACACGCCTTTTTCTTCGGCCAGGCCAATACTTGCCGCTGCGCCAATGGCGGGTGCAAAGGTGCCGGCTTCACTAGCTTTCAGGAGGCGCGAAACAACTTCCGCGGCGCCGTCACGCAATGCTTTGGCGTCAAGCCCCCGCGCAAGCGCCGGCAGGAGCCCGACATTCGTCAGGCCCGCATAACGACCACCAATTCCAGGATTGTGGTCGAGTACGGGAATTTCATGGGCGTCGCAAACGGTGCGGAGCCCATTGTTGACGCCCTCAACTGGCGGTTCAGTCAGCCCAAGAAAAAGTGCAGAGATCCGTTCATCAAGCCCTGCGGCTTTCACCGCCTGCAAGGCCGCAAAAAACTGCACCAGCGTCTCTGGCGTGTTACCGGATTTGGAAATGACAATGAACCGTGTACTGGCGAGATCGAGGCTGGATAGTGTGCTTTCTAGCGTACGCGGGTCGAGATTGTCGTAGAAGCGTGTGCGTGGCCGGCGGCTCTGGTCCGCCTTCTGGTCGCCGGGAATAAACCAGCCCCCGAGTTGCGCGATCGCCTGCCCGCCGAGACTTGAGCCGCCGGTGCCAAAGAAGACAAGCGTCTTTGCGCCATCACTGAGTCTTATCAGCGCATCCGAGGCTGCCGCGATATCGTCGCTCTGCTCGGGCACGCGCAGCAACGGCAATGTGCCTTCTTCATACTGGGTTTTGAGCGCAGCCAGCGCCACGTCCAGCTTTGCCAACCTGCTCTCGAAGGCAGCACGCGAAAGGCCGCCCGCACCGATAGCGGCCTCCATACAGCCTTCAATTGACTGAACGAATGGCATGGGTTGGGTCCCTCAGCTCACGTCTTGGGAATCACCTGAGACTCACAGAATGCGCCGGACCCTAGAACCTTATCGCTGCAAATGGAATGTCTTCGCTGATCAGCAAGGCGCGGCGGTCTGCCGCTGAGACAGGCGATATGAATGCGAGAACTAGCTCTTTTTAGCGCTATCGCTCATGCCTTCCGGCTTTCCGACAATCGTCACAATCAAGCCGTCAGCCTTCAGCAGCCGCTTCGCTACGCGACGGATATCCTCAAGCGTAACCTCATCAATTTTTTCGTTACGCTTGTCGATATAGCTCTGGCCGAGTTCCTCGATCTGAATCCACAACAGCTGGTTGGCGATCTTGGAGCTGGTATCGAAGCGAAGCGGGTAAGAACCTGTCAGATACTGCTTGGCGTTCTTGAGCTCTTCTGCCGACGGACCCGTTTCCGCCATGCGCTTGAGCTCATCCTCGATCACTTCGAGGGAACGAACCATGGATTTGTTCTCAGTCGCGACATTGCCGACATAGACCGCGGCATTCTGATAAGGCGAAAGATAGCTGTAGACCGAATAGGCAAGTCCACGCTTCTCACGCACTTCTTCCGTCAGGCGTGAGTTAAATCCGCCGCCACCCAGAATATAATTCAGCACATAAGATGCGATGAAGTCCTTGTCTTTGCGCTTGAAACCGGCATGGCCGAAGACCGCGACCGACTGGGGCACGTTCATTTCGATGACCTTGCGCTGAGGGCCCGCCGGAGGATTGGCTTCAGCGATTGTCTTGAGATCGGACGATTTAGGCAGATCACCAAAAATCTTGTCGAGCATCGGACCAAGGGTCTTGGCGTCAATGTCTCCGACCACCGCTACGCTCAAAGTGTCGCGAACAAGCACCTTGTCCGCATATCCGCGCAAATCAGCGGCTTCGATATTTCCTACCGACTCCATCGTTCCTTTCACAGGCTGCGCATAAGGATGGTCCTTGAAAGCAATTCTGTACCATTCCTTCGTCGCTACACGGCGCGGGTCGTTCTGGTCGAATTTGAGGCCTGTGATGATCTGCTTTTTGATCCGGTCCACGGCATCGGCATCGAATCTGGGTTTGGTCAGCGCCATGCGAAGAAGCTCAGCGGCTTCATCCTTATTGCGCGCCAATGTCTGAAAACTGCCAATGAACATGTCACGCCCGGCATTGAAGTTCATTCGAACGGCAAGTTCTTCCGCACGCTCCTGAAACGCGACCGAGTCAAGGTCGCCGGCTCCCTCGTCAAGCGTGCCTGAAACAAAGTTGGACAGTCCCTCTTTGCCTTTCGGATCGTGAGCTGCACCTCCGACGAAACCGAAACGCATGGCAATCAGCGGCACCTGGCGGCTCTCGACCAGCCACGCCTTGATACCACCCGGACTTGTGACTTCCTGGATGCGCATACCTGCTTCAGCCGGCATTGCAATCACGACGGCCAGCCAGAACGCAGCAAACAGGCCCGTTAGTTTCACCATACGGCCGGTCAGAGCCATGCAGACAGTCGTAAACCTTTGGGTGAGTGCCGTCATATCCGCCTCTATGATTTCTGCTTTCCATGTCCGGCCTTTTTCGCGCCTGCATTCTTTGTCTCAACCGGACGCAATACGCCGGTGACCGACTGGTTCATATCAAAGTATTTCTTCGCAACGCGTTGGAGGTCATCAATTGTGATCTTCTCAAGCCGCTCGGGCCATTGTTCAATGTCGGCAATCGTCCGGCCATTGACCAAACCCCATCCATATCGCCGTGCCAGACTTGACTGGCTATCACCGCCGTAGATGTGGCTCGCGATGTATGAATTTCGGGCGCGGTCGAGTTCCTTCTGTGTGGCACCCTTTTCAATGAACTCGGCAATTACCTCATCCATTGCTTTTTCCACGTCGGCAATTTCGACGCCGTTAGATGCCACGGCGTATACGCCAAGCCGCCCTGAGTCGAGACCTGTACCACTGTACCACCCGCCTGCCGATGCCGCCTTTTTCTGCTCCACGACGAGGCTCTTGTACATCCGGCTGGTGCTTCCGGAGGAGAGAACCTTCATCATCAGATCAAGCGCTTCGGCTTCACCAGGCTCGGCATTGCTGTAGCTTGGCGCGAGATAGAAACGCTGCACGGTCGCTCGGCCCGCGCGCGGATCCTCGAGGTTGAGCCTGATCGGTGCCCGATGCGGCGGTTCAATCGGCCGGGCGTCGCGGATGCGATCGGTGTTCGGCTTGACCTTGCCGTAAGTGTTCTCGGCCAGCTTCTTTGCTTCATCCGCAGTCACGTCGCCCGCGACAATCAGGATCGCGTTGTTGGGTGCGTAATAGCGCTTGTAGAAATCGATCGCCTTTTTGCGATCGAGCGCGCGCATTTCGTGCTCCCAGCCGAGTATGGGAATGCCATAAGGATGCGACTGATAGAGTGCCGCATTCATTTGTTCGCCGAGAATGTTGGAAGGATCGTTCTCTACTCGCGAACGGCGTTCTTCAAGAATAACCTTGCGCTCCGTGACCACATCTTTTTCCAGAAGGCGCAGATTGACCATGCGGTCCGCTTCCATCTCCATCAGCAGTGGCAGCCGGTCCTTCGCCACGCGTTGGAAATAGGAAGTCGCATCATGACCTGTGAATGCGTTGTCCTCACCGCCATTGCGCGCGACAATCTTGGAAAACTCGCCTGGTGAGATTTTCTCCGTACCCTTGAACATGAGGTGTTCGAGAAAATGCGCGATGCCCGATACGCCGCGCGGTTCATCGGCCGCACCGACCCGGTACCACACCATGTGGGTCACTACGGGCACGCGGTGGTCGGGAATCACAACCACTTCCATACCGTTTTTCAATTTGAAATGCGTGACGCCAGAGGCGGCACGCAACTGTTCGGCTGGCAAGGAAACCGTCATGGCTGCTGCAATAGCACAAATCGTCATGAGAGCGGCACGCCAAAAACGTGAATTTGAAACGAGTTGGTGAATCATGAGTGGAACCGATTGCTCTGTTTCAGAAGTTGCAGAAAGTCTTACGCAACAACGGCTCCCGCCGATACACGAATATGGACGCAGGATACGCCAGCTGCCAGTTAAAATTCGTTCAGGTTGATGTGATCGGCCGCAATGGTGATCAGTTCCCGTAACCCTTCGCGTCACGGTTTTTGTCACCTAGACTCTCGCCGCCAAATACGCCAGGCCGGCGTTCCATCGGATCCATGAGTTTTTCAAACTCATCGACGTCCGCTTTGGGATCGAAATTACCTGAGTCACGGTATGCCTGATCTCTCCGCTTAGCCTCGCTGGCTTCAGCCTTTTGAACTTCCCCCGGGTCATTCGGCCAGTTTTGGGGAGGTGCGGATGCGGTGGACTGCCGTGGTTCCGGCAGACGCGCACGATCCGGCGGCATGAGCAGAGGCGCCCGTTCGGGGACCTTGGGCTCGCTCTTTTTCTTACTACCCGTCAGGCCAAGCGCTTCAAAACCCGGACCCTCGAGCTCGACGCCACTTCCGGCGCACCCCGCAAGAAGTCCAACGGCGGCAATAGCCGGCACGAGCATCAGACGCCTTAAAGTATTGGTCAATATACGCATTCGACAGACCCGCCCCCGGGTGCTCCATTGCATTCTGCGAATTTCCATAAGCCGATTAACCACTTAGGGTGTGTTTGAGACCTTTTTGTGGCTGCCAAACATAGAGTCATACAAAAGACCGACGACGCCGGCAACGATCGCCGCATCGGCTATGTTGAAAACATACCAGTAGTAATCCCAGGCATGAAACGAAAAGAAGTCGGCGACCGCCCCGTGCACGAGGCGGTCGATCGCGTTTCCCACTGCACCACCCATGACGAGGCCAGCTCCCGCGGCACCGATGAAGGTCGTCATGCGCGCCAGCCATATTGTCAGGCCAATGACTGCTGCCAGGGCAAAACACGCCAGAATAACCTGGCCCCATGTGCTGCCCTGCTGAAAAAGGCCGTAACTGATACCCCGGTTCCAGACCATCACGAGGTCGAGAAAAGGGGCTACCGCAACGCTGCCCTTCGCTTCGATGTCGAAGACCTTAAGCATCCACCATTTATGCCCTTGATCGGCAATGGCCGTAATGGCGGCAAGAGATAGGCCAAATGTGCTCAGAGGGCCCCAGAACAAACTTGGGCTGGTATCGCGTGCCATTTCGCTGCCCTTTATTCCGCTGCCATCTTGCGGGCGTCAAACTGGCGCACCGCTTCAGCGTCACGCAGGGTGAGATCTGGGAATTCCGGGTCGGAACCGACTTCAGGCAGGATTTTCCATGAGCGTGCACATTTCTTGCCTTGCGCCTGTTTTGGCACCACGGCGACACCTGCAACATCTTCAAGCCGGAAAGCGTCGGCTGGACCCTCCCCCTTTTCCAGCATTGCTCTGCTGGTAATGGCGATTTCAGCCCAGTCATAGGGTGAAACAAGGTCGTACAGCGCTTCATCGGAAACGAAGATTTCCGGAGCCGCCTCAAGGCTTGACCCTATGCGTTTCTCCCGCCTCTCGATTTCCAGCGCGCCCGTTACGACCCGGCGCACCTGACGGATCTTCCGCCATTTCTCAGCCAGCGCATCATCGCGCCAATCGTCCGGTACGTCGGGAAACATCTGTAGATGAACGGATGTGTCGCTATCCGCGTTCCGGGAAAGCCACGCTTCCTCCATTGTGAAACACAACATCGGAGCGAGCCACGCAGTGAGGCATGAGAACAGGCGTTCGAGCACTGTCAGGGATGCGCGGCGCACCTGGCTGTCATAGGGTTCGCAATAAAGCGCATCCTTGCGGATATCGAGGTAGACCGCCGACAAGTCGATCGTGCAGAAATTGAACAATGCGGAAAAAATGCGCTTGAAGTCGAACGTTCCGTATTCCTTGCGCACCACCGCATCGAGTTCGCTCAGGCGATGCAGCATGTAACGTTCAAGCTCCGGCATATGCGCAGGCTCCACGCCTAGCGACGGTTCGTAATGCGCCAGATTGCCCAGAAGGAACCGGATCGTGTTGCGCAGTTTGCGGTAGGCGTCGACATTTGATTTCAGGATTTCCGGACCGATGCGCAAGTCTTCCGTATAGTCGGAACTCATCGCCCAGAGCCTCAGGATTTCTGCGCCCGACTGTTTGATGACGTCCTGTGGAAACACCTGATTGCCGAGGGATTTGGACATCTTGCGTCCATCCTCCGCCATGACGAAACCATGGGTCAGCACGGCCTCATAGGGCGCACGGCCGCGTGTGCCGCAGGATTCAAGAAGTGACGATTGGAACCAGCCACGGTGCTGATCTGATCCTTCCAGGTAGAGCGAGGCCGGCCACCCGAGGTCCTCTCGCTGCTCCAGCACGAATGCATGTGTCGAGCCTGAGTCAAACCAGACATCGAGAATATCGTCGACCTTTTCCCAATCATCCAGGTCATCAACAAGACCGTCGAGGAAACGTGCCTTGGCGCCATCGGCAAACCAGGCATCTGCACCGTCTGCCTTGAAGGCGTCGGTGATGCGTTCGTTCAGTACGTCCGAATTTTTGACGTTTGGGCTCGGCATGACAACATCGGTTTTTATGTTGCGGAACACCGTGATCGGGACGCCCCAGGCGCGCTGGCGAGAGATCACCCAATCGGGCTTGCTCTCGATCATGCCGTTGATGCGGTTCTGACCTGCCGCCGGCACCCAGCGAGTTTCCGATACCGCCTTGAATGCACGTGCGCGCAGGCTGTCGCCCTTCCCGTCCATGTCCTGGTCCATTGCAATGAACCATTGCGGCGTGTTGCGGAAGATGACCGGTTTTTTTGAACGCCAGGAATGAGGATAGTCGTGCTTCAGCCGTCCACGAGCGATGAGTGCACCGGAGTTGGTCAATGCCTCGATGACGGCGTCATTGGCGTCGCCAAACTTGCCCTTGTCATCAACAACACGCTTACCTTCAAAGCCCTGCGCCTGTTCCGTAAAAAACCCGGCTTCGTCGACCGTGTAGGGGATGGTTGTATCAATTCCACGCGCATCGAGCACCGCTTTGTTGTCCATCCAGACTTCAAAGTCTTCGCGCCCGTGCCCTGGCGCAGTATGCACGAAGCCCGTGCCGGCATCTTCGGTCACATGGTCGCCGGCGAAGAGCGGGACATCGAAGGTGTAACCAAGGTCGCGGAGGGGATGGTGACAAGTCAGTGCGCCAAGCTGGTCTGCCGAAATATCACGGATGCGCTCATATTTCTCGACCCGAGCGGCCTCCATAACGGATTCGGCCAGCGCATCCGCCAGGAGAAGCTTATCACCGACCTTCGCCCAGTTGTCGCTTGCCGCCTGGCTGACCTGGTAAAGACCATAGTTGATCGCAGGCGAAAAAGAGATCGCCCGATTGCCGGGAATGGTCCAAGGCGTGGTGGTCCAGATGACGATTGACGTTTCTCTGAGAGCATCATCACCTTCAGCAACCGGAAATTTTGCCCAGATCGTCGGGCTGGTGTGCTCCTGATATTCGACTTCCGCTTCCGCCAGCGCGGTGCGCTCGACCACCGACCACATGACGGGTTTTGAGCCGCGGTAGAGCAGACCGTTCATGGCGAACTTCATGAGCTCATTGGCGATGATCGCTTCCGCGTCGAACGACATGGTGGTGTAGGGGTTGTCCCAGTCGCCTTCGCAGCCAAGCCGCTTGAATTCCTCGCGCTGCACATTGATCCAGTGTTCGGCGAATTCGCGGCACTCCGCCCGAAAGGTGTTGATCGACACCTCATCTTTGTTCTTGCCCTTGGCGCGGTACTGCTCTTCGATTTTCCATTCAATGGGCAGCCCGTGGCAGTCCCAGCCAGGAACATAGTTGGAGTCGTAGCCCATCATCTGGTGTGAGCGCGTGACCACGTCTTTCAGGATTTTGTTGAGACCGGTGCCGATATGGATGTTGCCATTGGCATAAGGTGGGCCGTCGTGAAGAATGTATTTTTCACGCCCCTTTGCTGCTTCGCGCATTCGTTGGTAAAGGCCGAGCTTCTCCCATCGCGCAAGCAAATCCGGCTCGCGTTGCGGCAGACCCGCCTTCATGGGGAATTCGGTTGAGGGAAGGAACAGGGTCTCGCGCCAATCGCGCGCTTCTGTGCCGTTGCCACCCTTTTGTTTGGCGTCTTGTTTGGCCATGATTCGTTCTTGCCGGATGTTCGCTGGGGTTCGCGTTCTAGCAACCGCGACGACAACAATAAAGTGCCGAATGTCTCATGCCAGCGCCTGGGCGAGCGGAAAGTGCGCAATGGGGTCACTTCTTTCGAGTTCCGCAAGGACATCACGCGCCTTTTCGCAATCCGAAGCCATCTGCTTCGTGAGCGCTTCGGCGCTGTCAAACTTCTCGTCGTCTCGCAGGAATTCGATCACTTCAAGTTCGATTTCCTGACCATACAGGTCTGCGGAAAAATCGAACAGGAACGTCTCGATGGCAGGTAGGCCATCGTCGAAGCTGGGCCGCGTCCCCAGATATGCTGCACCGTTGAAGCGGCCCTCGCCCGTGTGTACCCGCACCGCGTAGATGCCGTGTTTCAAACCGAAGCCCGGCGATGCCTGGATGTTCGCGGTTGGAAAGCCGATCAATCGCCCACGCTTGTCTCCACCAACGACCTTGCCACCAACCCGCCACCAGTAGCCGAGGATATTTGCCGCCGCGCGTGGCTCACCACAACGCAAATGCTCCCTCACCCCGCTGGAGGAAAACACACCTTCGTCTCCCCCTTGCGGCTCAACAATGGTGACGCCGAAGCCATGCTGAGCACCCAGCTCTCGCAACACACCCGCATTGCCATCACGCCCCTTGCCGAACTGGAAATCGCTTCCGGTTATCACGTGGGAGACACCAAGATCTCCCAGCAAGATTTCTCGCACGAAGTCAGCCGCAGGCCGCGCCGCCAGGTCCGCGTCAAACGCCTGCACCACCGCCAGATCGAGACCCATTGCCTCGAACAGCTTCAGTTTCAGAGGTTCGGGTGTCAGGCGGAACACATGATTCTCAGGTTGAAAAAAATCACGTGGGTGCGGCTCGAAGATCATCACGCCGGAACTAGCGCCGGTCGCATTACCTGCATCGAGTGCGGCACGCAGTACCACCTGATGGCCGCGGTGCACGCCGTCGAAATTGCCGATGGCAAGGCACACGCCTTTCAGCGCTTCAGGACACCTGTCTGAGCTTTTGAGAATGTGCATGGAACGACGGCGTCTCAAATGAACGCCGAAGCCCCAATGCCGACGCTCGCCTATTCGGGTCGGCTCGGTACCAGAATAACAGCCTCGCCGTCTAGAACTGTCTTACCATCCACACGGCAATCGCATGAAAAAATCACACGCTTCTTTTCGGGTAACATGTCCGAAATGCGAGCGACCGCGACCACTTCGTCGTCAATCATTACTGGCGCGCGGAAGTTGAGGCTCTGTGAGATATAAATCGCGCCCGGACCTGGCAATTTGGTCCCAAGCACGGTCGACAGAAGACTTGCGGTCAGGATACCATGGGCAATCCGCTCTTTGAAAATTGTGCCGGACGCATACTCATCGCACAGATGGACCGGATTATTGTCACCCGATATATCTGCGAAAGACTGAATGTCGTCTTCAGTGATGCGTTTGGTATGGCTCGCCTCCATACCGACTTCCAGATCCTCGATAAAGTAGGCTGGCCACGCCCCACCGTTGCTGCCACCGTTTTCCATTCGCCGAATCCTTTTTGCGCGTTGTTATTGCGGCGCACAATAATCGACGTACGCATATGCTGCAACTGCGCAATACGTATTATATACCGCGTCGGTTAAGGAAAATTTTCCAGCCAGCACAACCAGTGAGTGTAGAAAACTGGGGTTAACTCATTTTTTAAGTCCGACCCGTATTGTCCATTCGCAAGGCACGTACGCCCGGTCACTTTGACGGCGTCCGGGATTCCGTGCGCTGCCGGTTAGGGAAAATATTGGTTTGAAATACCCAATAAGGGGGATGGAGAGCGACATGGCGGTTGACCTTTCAATGCCGGTCCTTGTGGTCGACGATTACAAGACGATGATCCGAATTATTCGTAATCTTTTGAAGCAGCTTGGTTTTTCCGATGTTGACGATGCCGCTGACGGCACCGAGGCACTCGGCAAGATGCGCGAGAGGAAATATGGCCTCGTGATTTCGGATTGGAATATGGAGCCGATGACGGGCTACGAACTATTGAAAGAGGTTCGTACAGACGACGGCCTGGCGCGCACTCCATTCATAATGGTGACGGCGGAATCCAAAACGGAAAACGTCATTGCCGCCAAAAAAGCCGGCGTGAACAACTACATCGTCAAGCCGTTCAATGCGGCGACGTTGAAGTCCAAGATCGACGCTGTTTTCGGCGAATAGGCTTTTTTTTCACAACAGACGCCGCGCGACATGTGTTCGCGCGGTTCGTCTGAATAACAACTTCGGGCCAAGACGGAGTATGTTGACGCATGTCTTCCAAATCGCATGCTGAAGTTCTCGCTGCCGCAGATGGGCTACGCGAGAAAGATGATATCTCGCTGGTTGACGTATTGACGCTTGCTGAAGCGTCGATACAGTCCATGAAATCGTTCATCGATAGCTTGGATTCAAAAGTCTACAGCGAGTTTCGCGAGATCGCTGGATATATCCAGAAAACCAAATCAGAAATTGGTCATCTTCAGGCCAACGACTTGCGCTCGAAGCGTATTCCCGAAGCGGGCGACGAGTTGAGTGCGATTGTAACCTCGACGGAAGAAGCCACCACCCAGATCATGGAGTGTGCGGAAGCCATTCTTGAGGCCGACACTGAAGACCACGAAGCCTACCAGAAGCTGGTCAACGACAAGGTTCTGACTATTTTCGAATCCTGCTCGTTCCAGGATCTTACCGGTCAGCGCATAAGCAGGGTCGTAGAAACCCTGGAGCATATCGAATCACGCGTCGGGCGCTTCGCTGCCGCAATCGGTGCGGAAGACTCCTGTGACGTCCTCGATGAGAAAGAAGAAAAGCGCGAGAAGCGCAAGAAAGACCTGATCCTGAACGGTCCGGCGAATGACGGAGAAGGCGTCAGCCAGGATGATATCGACGCTCTTCTGAACGGCTGATTTACAACCAATCCAACATTCACCAGGTGCATTTGGCGCGGCTTCAACGCGGTGCCGGTGCATCTGCTACCACTTCAGTGTTTTTTGAGCTGCGATCGGCTTATGCTCAACACCTGAAAACACTTCATTCACAACGCGCTCGCTCAACGGCTCTTCCTCATTCGACCCGTCGATATGGAGCGCACTTGCGACAAAAACAACATCCAGCCCTGCGATCACAGCACCGGTGATGTCAGTCTTCAAACTGTCTCCAATACACAGTATGCGGTCAGCCGGAACCCCCTCACCTCTGGCTTCCTCGATGCGCGCTATTGCCATCTCGTAAATTGGCCTGTGCGGTTTGCCGGTATAGACAACCTCGCCGCCACGCTTTTCGAAAGCTTCTGCAAGGGCGCCAGCGCAATATATGAGGCGGTCGCCCCGCTCTACCTGAATGTCCGGATTGGCGCACACCATCGCAAGATTGCGTGCCCGCATGCGCGAAAACATATCCGTATAGTCTTCTGGGGACTCGGTCAGGTCATCATAGAGCCCCGAGCACAACACATAAGCCGCCTCTTCCAGCCCGACCAGTTCAAGCTCGAGACCATCAAGCAGAGGTTTGTCGCGCTCAGGACCAAGATGGAAGACTGGAAGACCCCTGCGCTCAACCAGCACGTGCCGGGTCGTATCTCCGGAGGTGACAATCCCGTCATAGATATCTTCTGGCACACCAATTTGCGAAAGCTGAAGGGCGACAGCGTTACCGGGACGCGGAGAGTTGGATATCAGGACGACGGTGCCGCCCTGCTTTCGAAACGATTGACAGGCCAATACGGCATCTTCAAACGGACGCTCGCCATTGTGTATAACGCCCCATATATCGCACAGCATGGCGTCGTAGCCGCCTGCCAGTCGCTGAATTGATGAAAGAACCGGGATGTTGTCCTGGGCGCTCATGGCGCGTGCGTAGAGACAGTCCGGAAGATGGTCAAGCGGCTAATCGAGGTCAGGCTGCCGCCACACTCTTGCGGTCACCGAAAATTTCGGGCCGGACCGGTCTGGGTTCCGAGAACAGAAAGCCCTGGCCGAGCTTGACGTTGAAGTCCAGAAGGCGGGCCACATCCGCCTCATTCTCGATCTTGGAGACGATCATCTGGATGCCGAACCGCTCCAGATAGCTGCGCATGTCGACAGCATGAATTTGAGCATTTGCCGCGTCCATACCGTTTAGCATCACATCGGCATCAAACTTGATGAAACGGAAACCGCGCTCGCTCATGGACTGAAAGTCCAGATCGAGATTGGTCACCTGATCGAGTGAAAACCGAAAGCCGAGCGATGAAAGCATGGCCAGGCTCTCCTGCTCGACCGGGCCACAATGCTCGACCATGGCTTGTGAGAATTCAAAGTACATGCTTTCAGAAAGGCTCTGATTCTGCTCCATGAAAGCAACAAATTCGGGAAAAAACTCCGGATCGAGTAGAGAATTGACCGAGATATTGCAGAAAACCCCGCGAGCGCTGCTGCGCTTCTCCAGGCGCCTCAGCACCTGAACGCTGCGAAACAGCATGACGTTGTCGATAGCCGACATGATGCCGACCGACTCAGCCAGCCCGACATATTGTTCCGGCAGCAACAAATCGCCATTGCCGTTGCGGAGCCGGGTCAGGGCCTCGTAATAGCGTACCCGCCGCTGCGGCAGCATCATGATCGGTTGCAGATACAGCTCGATCCGGTTGCTCTCGATCGATTTGCGCACTTCATCGATCATGGGAATTGTATCGATCGACGGTTCGAATGACGAGGTCGCCGCAGACGCTCGCTCTTCCGGTTCTTCAGCCACCGGACGTGCCGCCACATCGTCACCCGGCATCTCATCCTTCGGTGGTTCCGCAGATGCTGGTTGCGGGGCAGGCTCTTCCATACGCCGCTCTTCTGTCACAACTGCCTGTGTGTCGTCCGGCACATTGCGTTGCTCAATCGCCGTCGGTTCTGGCTCCGACTTGTCTTCAACCGCAGTCCGTTTGCTAATGGCGATGTTTTCCGCCATCTGTTTGACAAGCGTCTCGAGCATTTGCAGCTCCGCGCTCAAATCTTCATAGCGCTCCCGCGATTCAATCTGGAGCTGCGTACGCAACGCTTCCTGCCGTGCATCAATGCGGTCAACTTCGGCGGCCAGCCGCTGTATGCGCGATGGATCAACCTCGGAACGGTCACGCCGGATATAGGCGACTTCTCCGTCCAGCGCATCAATGCGCTCCGCCAACGCCTCTATCTGCTGTACGCGGTCGGCCACACCATCAAATTTGGCAACTTTTGCGGTCAGTTCGGCGACCTGTTCGCTGTTGCCTTCGTTGCCACCAAGAAAGGCGGCCTCCAGAACGTCTACCCGCTCCACGGCGCGTCCGGCGCGCTGTGAGCTCATAAATGCCGCCTGGGCACAAATCATAATCAGAAAGACAAGTACGGCTGCGATCAGTGACGATATCAGCCCAAAACCGCCCTGAGTGTACAAGCCGGTACCGAACGCCATTGCTGTTAGCGCCATTGCAAACGGCACCATGGTATCGAACACGATCCGTTTGGCTCGGCTATACAGTTTTGGGCTCTTTTCGCGATTTTCCATAAACGGCGAATCAGTTAACCGGAGATACTGCGATCCTTCATTGTTAGACCGGTCAGGGCAACACGCTTTTTGCCAATCTTCCACAATGCTCCCAGAGCCTTGCCCAACCGCAATCCATCATTTGTTGCGCCGTTCCAACATCACGCGACCTTCACTGTGTTGTGAGCAAAGGTGACGCCGTCTGATAATTCGAAGCGCTTATCCTCCATCATGCGTGGGCGACGTATTCCTTACCTGCGCTTTCATTGCTTTGATGTCTGGGAGGGTTTTTTGCATGATGATAAATCGCAAACTGTTTGGCGTCGGCATCGCTGCCGCCGCGGGCGTGGTCGCTGTGGGTCTAACCATGGGCTCCGCCTATAGTCAAATGAAGCCGTGCTGTGACGATGTAAGTATCAAATACTCGCAAGACTTGTGGTCGGTGCTGACGAAGGCCAATCTGGTCGGTACGAAGGCCAAGGCCGATACGCCCTACAAAGGCCAGGCTCCTCATGGTGCCGTTCTGGAGACCATTCATTCCGAAGCGACCGTTGATGGGCATAAGGGTATGGTCGTCGTGAAAAGGAACTATGGCGGTGAAGGCGTCAGTGTCGATGCCGTGAAAGGCAACCCGGCCAAGTTCCTCAAAGCCGTCACCGTGATGTTCAAGCGCAAGGACGGCTACGATCCGGACAACGCAAACTGGTTCTGGGCCAAATACAATGCCGACGGTTCGCTTGCCAAAAATCCTAAGGGCATGCAGTTGGCCGGCCGCGTCATGAAGGGCGCGGACAAGGGCTGCATCGCGTGTCATACTGCTGTGAAAGACAAGGACTTTCTGTTCGGCAAACAGAACTAGAGTTCAGCTGAACCAAAACGCAAGATCTGTCAGGGTGGCGGGCTTCACGTCCGCCGCCCCTTATTTTGAGTAGATATCCCCCGTCTTGTGATCACCAAACCCGTTTACCGTCTCGCTTGTGCTGCGGCGCAACCGCTTGACAACAAGCGCGTCTCTGCTTATTTCAATCTCATCTGTTAGCACTCATTGAAATCGAGTGCTAATAATCAACCTCCATACACGATGAGAATTATAAATTCTCATATGATTACAAATAGTTAGCAGGAGTTAGAATCGATGAAATTTCGTCCACTCCATGATCGCGTTGTTGTTCGGCGCATCGAGGAAGATCTGAAAACCGCCGGCGGGATCATCATTCCCGATTCAGCTGCGGAGAAGCCGCAGACCGGCGAAGTGATCGCAGTCGGCCCGGGCGCCCGCGGCGAAGACGGCAAAATTGAAGTGCTTGATGTCAAGGGCGGCGACAAAGTGCTGTTCGGCAAATGGTCTGGCACCGAGGTTAAGCTCGATGGTGAGGATCTTCTGATTATGAAGGAATCCGACATCATGGGTGTTCTCCAGTAAACGGAGACGAACCCAACCACCGGTGGACTTGTTCACCGGGCTCCCAAGTCAAAAACAGACGAAACTCGCAACACCAGTAGGAGTCAGAAATGGCTGCAAAAGAAGTAAAATTTTCGACTGACGCGCGCGACAGGATGATGCGCGGTGTCGATACCTTGGCCAATGCGGTCAAGATCACTCTTGGTCCGAAAGGCCGCAATGTCATTCTCGAAAAATCCTTCGGCGCACCGCGCACCACCAAGGACGGTGTAACGGTCGCAAAGGAAATCGAACTTGAGGACAAGTTCGAGAATATGGGCGCGCAGATGTTGCGCGAAGTGGCGTCAAAAACGAACGACGAAGCCGGTGACGGCACCACGACCGCAACGCTGCTTGCCCAGTCGATCGTGCGCGAGGGCCTCAAGGCCGTTGCCGCGGGCATGAATCCAATGGACCTGAAGCGTGGCGTCGACAAAGCCGTCAAGGAAGTGGTGAAGGACATCTCCGCCAAGTCCAAGAAGGTCAGCTCTTCCGATGAGATTGCACAGGTCGGAACTATTTCGGCCAATGGCGAAAAAGACATCGGCGACATGATTTCCGAGGCCATGCAGAAAGTCGGCAACGAAGGTGTGATCACGGTGGAAGAGGCCAAGAGTCTCGAGAGCGAGCTTGATGTCGTCGAAGGCATGCAGTTCGACCGCGGTTATCTCTCGCCATACTTCATCACCAATGCGGAAAAGATGATCTGCGAGCTTGAGGATCCATACATCCTCATTCACGAAAGCAAGCTGTCGAACCTGCAAGCTATGCTCCCGGTTCTTGAGACCGTGGTGCAGTCAGGCAAGCCACTGCTGATTATCGCCGAAGATGTCGAGGGCGAAGCCCTTGCCACGCTGGTCGTGAACAAGCTGCGCGGCGGCCTCAAGGTTGCTGCTGTCAAGGCTCCTGGCTTCGGCGATCGCCGCAAGGCCATGCTGCAGGACATCGCGGTTCTGACCGGCGGTCAGGTCGTCTCCGAAGATCTCGGCATCAAGCTGGAGAACGTAAATCTTGATATGCTTGGCCGGGCCAAGCGCATCTCCATCACCAAGGACGACACGACGGTTGTGGACGGGGCTGGCAAGAAGGGCGACATCGAAGCCCGTGTCGGCCAGATCAAGGCACAGATCGAGGAAACCTCGTCCGACTACGACAAGGAGAAACTGCAGGAACGCATGGCGAAGCTCGCCGGCGGCGTTGCGGTGATCAAGGTCGGTGGTGCAACCGAGATTGAAGTGAAAGAGCGCAAAGATCGCGTAGACGATGCGCTCAACGCGACCCGTGCTGCTGTCGAGGAAGGCATTGTTCCAGGTGGCGGTGTTGCTCTGCTTCGGGCATCGAAGTTCATCGACGTTGTAGGTGACAATGCTGACCAGGATGCAGGCGTCAACATCGTACGTCGCGCCCTTCAGGCACCTGTCCGCCAGATCGTGGAGAACGCAGGCGTCGAGGGTTCAATCGTCGTCGGCAAGATCTTCGACGAGAACAAGGCGAACTTCGGCTACGACGCCCAGACCGGCAAATATGGTGACCTGGTCAAGCAGGGCATCATCGACCCGGCCAAGGTGGTCCGCACGGCCCTTCAGGATGCGGCCTCTGTGGCCAGCCTGCTGATCACGACCGAAGCAGGCGTCGCCGAAGTGCCGAAGAAGGATGAACCCCCCATGCCTGGCGGCGGCATGGACGGAATGGGTGGCATGGGCGGCATGATGTAAGCCTGCTTCCAACCAGCCTATTTACTGAATATCTAGGCCGCCTCGGGCAACCGGGGCGGTCTTTTTTTGCCATTTTCAGGGTGTGTCACCGACAGATATGCCCAAGCGCCTCCTACCCTTGTATTCCAGGCACTGCGGGTTTCCGTGTTGCCGTAATCAAGTGGCAACTCTCTTGCAATACCCTCCACCAAACAATCCGATGTTTTGAGGACGTCTCTTTTTTCCTCAGAATTCCGGGATAAATGACACCCAGCGAACGCATTCTGCGAATGGGCAGTGTGTCAATTTGGCAATTTCTGGAGTGATAGGCGTGCCGGCACAATCGACCAGAACGCAAACGGTCCCAAAACCGGACGCCTTAACCATAGAAATCCACCGCGATATCGCTGCCGTGTGCGATTTATGGCGTGACTTGCAGCGAACGACGGATGCTGGGCCGCACGACACTTGGGAATGGAGTAATGCGTGGTCGCAAACCGTAGGCAACACTATCGAGCCGCTGATCGTCATCGGTAGAACCACAAATGGCGATGCGCTGTTTCTTCTTCCCCTCGCCATACGCGAGCGGCGCGGTTGCTCGGTCCTTGAGTGGTTCAGCCCGGATCAGGGCAACTATGCGTCGGGACTGTTTCATCGCACAGCCTGGAACCACTCGGATCTCCCTCGTGGCAAGACTCTTCTGACGCACATACTCGCTGCACTACCCCGTGTTGATGCCGTGCACCTCAAAAACCAACCGGCTCGAAATAGCGGCGAGTGCAACCCTTTTTCAGATTTGCCTGTATTGGCAGCCGCAAGCGCGGGGCATGCCTTTCCCCTGAGCGGGGAGTGGGCGCAGCATTACAATGAACGGTTTAGTTCTCGCGCGCGCAGCGAGCTGCGCCGAAGCGAACGCCGTCTGATCGAACAGGGAGAACTGCGGTGCGCAATAGTTGCTCCGGGCCTTAACCTCGAACAGGCCATGAACCGCATGATCCAGGACAAGCGACGCTGGTTCGCTGAGAAAGGTATCCACGACTGCTTTGCTGACCCGGCGATTTGCGAATTCTTCAAGCAGCTTGCAATCATGCCGAAAGGCGGCGACGCGCCTCATCTGAAACTGTTCGAACTCACCGTTGACGGAAATCCGGTGGCCGCCAATCTCGGCCTCGTCCACGACAACACATTCTACGGCCTTGTTTCATCGACAACCGATGGGTCGTTACTGCGATACAGCCCGGGAAATGTTTTGTTTCTGCGCCTGGTGGAACAGCTCGCGGAAGAAGGTATTGAGCGAGTGGATTGCGGCGCAGGTGAGGATACAAACAAGTTGCGATGGTGCACTGTTGAACGCCAACGGTTGCATACGATTGTTCCGGTGACCGTAAAGGGGCGCATTTACACCGCATCCCTGAAGACAGCACTCGCTGCCAAGCTTCATATCAAGCAATCGCCGCGTCTGTGGACCGCTGCAAAGCGTCTGCGTCAATTAACCGGCGCAGGGACTTCACAATGGAGCGCACTCGGAAGCCGCGGGATCAAATCAACCGCCCCCCGCCTCCAGTCGTGACAAGATCTCATCCAGCTCCCGGCTACGTGCTGGTGGCCAGGAGGCCGTTATCGATTTCGCCAGAACAGCCTGGCTCTTGAGGATCAACCCGTCCTCAATCACCTTCAGATGGTTTGCCTGCAGCGTCGTCCCCGTCGAAGTGATATCGACGATCATTTCTGCTGTGCCTGCAGCAATAGTGCCTTCAGTCGCGCCAAGACTTTCCACGATCCGGTAGCCGGTAATACCTTTGTCCGAGAAGAAACGCCGGGTCAGATTCATATATTTCGTCGCGACCCGAAGCCGCCGCCCATGTTCGCGGAAAAAGATGGCAGCCGCGTCTTCAAGATCGCTCATGTGCGAAACATCGAGCCAGCATTCCGGCACAGCAACCACCACGTCCGCCTCACCGAAGCCAAGCGAACGAACCACCTCGGTTCGTGGCGCACCTTCCCTACCGCCTTCCCGGATGAGGTCTTCGCCGGTTATACCCAGATGCACGCGGCCCGAGCTCAACTGATACGCGATCTCGGCCGCCGAAAGGAAAGCGATCTCAATTCCGTTCCGGCCGGCAATCTCGCCGCGATAACCACGCTCATGACCGGTCTTGCGAAGAGGCAGGCCAGCGGCCTTGAACAGCTCACTGGCACGCTCCATGAGGCGCCCCTTGGAGGGAACGGCTAATATCAGAGGTTCATCACTCATGACGCACCTCCTCTCACCGCTGCCAATAGCCTTTCAGTGTGTATGGCCGACCCTACCGCCGGGATTGACTCCGGTGCCCCGAGGCTCTCCAGAAGGTCGTCATACCGCCCTCCGCCCGCGATGTGACCAGCGCGGCCTGGCCCAGGTACTTCGATCTGAAAAACGTGACCGGTGTAATATTCGAGATCACGACCGAATTCGGCAGTGAACGTCGTGGCCCCCAGATCAATTCCGCCGTCGGAAAGTCGATCGAGGCGCGTTTGCGCAACAGACAAGGCTGCCGAAAGATCCAGTCCTGCCTTTTTTGTCTCTTGCTCGATGTGTTCGAGGGAAGCCTGCGCCGGTCCGGAAACCGCGAGATAGGTTTCGACCAGCTTCACCACATCTTCCGAGAGAGGTTTCTCTCTGGCGTCGGCCGCCCGATCGAGCAGGCGTTCGGTAATCTCGCTCAAAGACCGCATGCCCTCGATAGGGACGCCTGCGCCATCCAAATGCTCTGCCACACGCGCTTCCGCAGCTTTTCTGTCGTCTATATCAAGGGTAGCAATCAACGCCTCTTCCGCTGCATCCATCTCGCCGGCGGGCGAAATCACGAGTTGCCGCAAAAGGTTCCGGAAAACTGGTGGTCGCCAGAAAAAGTGGTGTAGCCGCAATCGCCATCGCTCTGGAATATCAAGCGCCTGAATAAATGCTGCAAACAACCCTAGATCACCGATGCGAAGCGAGAAATTCATCAATCCTGCGGCGCGAACCGCCTCGACGACGAGGCCGGTGACTTCGGCTTCGCTGCCTGGCCTGTCCGAGCCGCCGATATACTCGATGCCCGCCTGACGGAATTCACGTGGACGGGCTTCGTCGGCCCCGTCCGGCTGATAGCGGAATGCCGGACCGTTGTAACAAAGCCGTGCTTCCACCCCCGCATTCGGGTGGCGTTCCAAATAGACCCGGCAGGCAGGTAGGGTCACATCGGGACGCAGGCAGAGCTCTTCTCCATCGAGGTCCGTGAACACATATGTGCGCCCGCGGATGGCTTCTCCCATGCGGTCCAGGAACAGATCAGCCGGCTGCAGATAAGCGGGTGCGACAAGCTCATAGCCACGCGCTTTGAACAGCTCAGTAATTGCGTTGGCTTGAGCCTGAAGGGCTTCGTAACTGACGGTGGGTTCGGCAACCATGGCTCAGGTCTCGTGCCGCGCGATTACCTCGCGCACCGCCTCAACAAGTTTTTCTTCAGGAACCGCGAATTGCGCAGGACGTTCGGAGCGCCATTCTTCATTGGAGGCAACAGATGCCGCGGCCTTCGCACCCTCGATCAGGTCCTTGATCTGGACTTCGCCCTTTTCCTTCTCATCCGGCCCTTGGATTACGACACAGGGAGACCTTCTTTGATCGGCATATTTGAATTGCTGGCCCATCTTGCCGTTGCCGAGATAAACCTCGGCGCGAATACCCGCCGCACGCAGCTGCGCAAGCAATTTCTGATAGTCGGCCAAATTCGCCTTATCGAAAACGGAGACGACGACCGGACCGAATGGCGCAGTTTCCTCGAGTTTGCCGAGCGTTGAAAGTGCGGTGTAGAGGCGCGACACGCCTACAGAGAACCCCGTCGCGGGGACCGGTTGTCCTTTGAAGCGCGCGACCAGACCGTCATAGCGCCCTCCACCGCCAACAGAACCAAAACGGACAGGCCGGCCCTTTTCGTCCTTCACTTCGAAGGTCAGCTCCGCCTCGAACACCGGGCCCGTGTAATAATCAAGGCCGCGTACAATGCTGGGGTCGATCACAACACGATCTGTCGCAAACTCCGATGCGCTAAGGAGGGCATCTATTGTCTTGAGTTCATCGATTCCCTGCTGGCCAACCTCATTGCCGCGGACAAGTTCCTCAATCGTACTCAAGGTTTCACTTCGCCCATTGCCTTGTGCCACCACGAAAGCCATCAACGGTTCGATTTGTTCAGATGACAACCCCGCGCCCTTTGTGAAGTCGCCGGACTCGTCCTTGCGCCCTTCACCCAACAAGAGCTTCACGCCCTCACCACCAAGCCGGTCATATTTATCCAGCGCACGCAGGATGGTCAGCCGCTTGCTAAGGTAGTCGTCGCCATCAGAGTCCACACCGATGGAACCCAAAACGCCATCCAGAACCTTCCGGTTGTTGATCTTGATGACATAGTCGCCACGCTCAATACCCAGCGCCTCAAGCGCATCGGCGGCAAGCATGCACATCTCCGCATCCGCCGCGACGGATGAGGCGCCGACGGTATCAGCATCGAACTGGATGAATTCCCTGAACCGTCCCGGCCCCGGCTTCTCGTTGCGCCACACGGGCCCCGACTGATAACGGCGGAATGGCTTCGGCAACCGCTCATAATTCTCCGCGACATACCGTGCGAGCGGTGCGGTCAAATCGTAGCGCAGCGACAGCCACTGTTCGTCCTCGTCCTGGAAAGAGAATACACCCTCATTGGGCCGGTCCTGATCCGGGAGGAACTTGCCGAGCGCATCGGTATATTCGAAGGCCGGCGTGTCGAGCGGTTCAAAGCCATACGAGTCATATACGTGGCGAATCGTGCGCAACATGCCGTCACGCGCACGGATTTCTTCCGCGTCGATATCCCTGAGGCCTTTCGGCAGCCGGGCCTTAGGGCGCGGCAGTTTTTTATTCTTACCCATGCGAAAAATCCGGCTTCGTATCAGCCCCGTCACAAGTTTGGGCGGGTTTACCCCATCACCCCACCGCCAGCAAGGGTTGCGCTCGATACCCTTAAGATCGGTGACCAATTGGGGGCAAGATTTCCGTCATTTTCTTTTGACGCAACGCGATTTCACCGCGACAGTGGACGAATCCTCGTAACTGAATTCTGGGAAGGCTCCGATGCGTCTCAACTTTCTGTTTCCCGCTATGCTTGTAGTGTGCCTCACTATGCTCGCCGGTTGTGGCGAAAGTGAAAAGAGCGCTCCGCAGGCGAACCAGCCAGCTCCGGGGGTGGAAACGACGCCCGCCGTTTCAAAGCCGGTCTCCGCCACTCAGGATTTCGTCGGCCAGACCGAGGCCATCCAGTCAGTAGATCTCCGCGCCCGTGTGACGGGCTTTCTGCTTGAAGAAAAATTTGCGGAAGGATCTGAAGTCAAGAAGGGTGATGTCCTCTTTGTCATCGACCCGTCTGAATTCAACGCCAACCGCGATGCAGCCGCCGCAAAAATTGCCGGGGTCGAAGCTACAATCCGCGAAACCAACCTTCAGCTTGCGCGTTATCGCGAATTGCGCGACCGCGGCACGGCCAGCGAAGCCAAACTCGATGAAGCCAAGGCCAAGGCGGGACGCGCAACCGCGGACCTGGCTGCCGCAAAAGCGGATCTGAAAAAGACGGAGCTCGACGTCGGATACACGAAGATTGAAGCGCCAATCGCCGGTCGCATCGGCAAAAGTTCCGTTGATGTCGGAAACCTGATCGGACCCGATAGCGGCGTCCTCGCAACCATCAATGACCTTGATCCGATTCGGGTATCGTTCCCCGTTTCTGAGCGGGAATTCCTTGACTACAAGAAGGCCGAGAAGGAAGGAAAAGCCAAAGAATTTGTCCCGAGAATCAAGCTGGCAAATAACCAAATCTATCAGCACGACGGCAAGTTCGATTTCATCGACAACCGCGTCGACCCAACGACCGGCACCATCAAACTCTATCTCGATTTTCCGAATCCAGATGGCCTTCTGCTGCCCGGCCAGTTCGTCAACGTGACACTGGTGAGCTCCGACCCGGAAAACAAGATCGTCGTTCCTCAGGCTGCTGTTCAGGAGAACCAAACCGGGCCCTTTGTTCTTGTTGTTGACCAGGATGACAAGGTTGTCATGCGGCCAATCAAGACCGGGCAACGCAACGGTGCAGACATCGCGGTCCTGGACGGGTTGGCCGAGGGCGAGAACATCATCGTAGCCGGCATCCAGAAAGTCAGACCGGGTATGAAGGTCAATCCGGTGCAGCAGAAATCCAGCGCGGTGCCAAACTAGATGTTGAGCGCCTTCTTCATCGATCGTCCGAAATTCGCATTTGTCATTGCGATCGTGACCGTATTGGCGGGAGCGCTGGCTGTTGCCGTGTTGCCGATTGCTGAATACCCCGAGCTCACACCACCGCAGGTACAAGTCACAGCCAAATATCCTGGCGCCAATGCACAGGTGGTTGAAGAGACGGTTGCCGCAGTTGTCGAGGCCGAGGTGAACGGCGTGGAAGGCATGATCTACATGTCGTCCAAAAGCTCAAACGACGGCAGCTATACGCTCACCGTTACCTTTGAGGTCGGCACCGATGGTGATATCGCCCAGGTGAACGTTCAAAACCGCGTCTCGCTTGCCACCCCGAAACTCCCCGAAGAAGTGTCCCGTCAGGGGCTTTCCGTCAAAAAACAATCGACAAGCATGTTGATGGTGATTTCGGTGTTCTCACCGAACGGCACCTATGACGATATCTTTCTCTCCAACTATGCCAGCATCAACATTCGAGACTCGCTCTCTCGCGTGCCGGGCGTTGCCAGCGTCGAGATTCTGGGCGCGCGTGATTATTCCATGCGCATCTGGCTGCGACCGGACCGAATGACGAGTCTTGGCCTGACAGCGAGCGACGTAATCAACGCTATTCGCGACCAGAACGTTCAGGTCTCCGCAGGCAGCATCGGTCAGGCTCCTGCCCCGGCGAACCAGCAGTTTCAGTATACGATCCAGGCCAAGGGCCGGCTGGCAGACGTCAAGGAATTTGAAGACATCGTCATTCGGGCCAACCCGGATGGCTCCATTATCAAAGTTGGCGACGTTGCCCGCATCGAGCTTGGTTCAGAGACATATGGCTGGTTCGGCAAATTGAACGGCAAGCCCGCGGCACTTCTTGCGATCTATCAACTGCCCGACGCAAATGCCCTCAGCCTCGCCAATAACCTGCGTGCGCAGATGCAGCGTCTCTCGGAACGGTTTCCTGAAGACCTGTCCTACAGCCCGACCTATGACACAACACTCTATGTGCAGACATCGATTAAGGAGGTGCTGATAACCCTGCTCCAGGCATTGGCCCTTGTCATTCTGGTTGTATTCATATTCCTGCAGGACTGGCGCTCCACCCTGATCCCTGCGATCGCCATTCCCGTGTCTCTGATCGGCACCTTTGCCGCTCTGCTGGCAATGGGTTTCACCATAAACACGGTCAGCCTGTTCGGATTGATTCTTGCGATTGGCATCGTTGTCGACGACGCGATTGTCGTTGTCGAAAACGTCCAGCGCCATCTTGCCGACGGGCTTGAGCCGCGCGAGGCCACCCGCAAGGCAATGGAGGAAGTCACCACTCCCGTCATTGCGACCACGCTTGTCCTTCTCGCGGTCTTTATTCCAGTCGCCTTCACGCCGGGTCTGACGGGGCGGCTCTTCGAGCAATTTGCCGCAACCATCGCCGTCGCCGTCTCTCTCTCTTCGATCAACGCGCTAACACTCAGCCCTGCCCTGTGCGCGAGCATTCTGAGGCCACCAAAGACGGTGCAGCGTGGACCGCTCGCATGGTTTGAGAAAGGACTGAGCAAGAGTCGCGATGGGTATATGTGGCTGGTGAAAAAACTGGTCAGGCTATTGACGATCAGCATGGTGGGATTTGCCGCGTTGGCACTTGTCACCGGCTGGCTGGGAACCAAACTGCCGACCGGCTTTGTACCGCCAGAGGATCGCGGCGCATTCTTTGTTGATATACGCCTGCCGGACGGTGCCGCTCTGCCGCGGACATCTGTGGTCGTCAGCCAGGCTGAAAAGATTCTTATGGATACCCCAGGTGTGGCGAACGTCGCTGCAATCACCGGTTACTCGATACTCGGCGGGTCCGTCATTCCCAATGGCGGACTGCTGATCGTCGTTCTTGACCCTTGGGATCAACGCGAGACACCGGAATTGAGACTGAAGGGCATTCTTGGGGCTGTCACTCCGAAACTGCTCGCGATACCGACGGCGACAATCATTCCATTCAATGTTCCACCAATCCCCGGACTGGGTACGACGGGCGGCTTTGAATTCGTGCTTCAGGATACGCGCGGACGCGCACCGGGCGAACTCGCTTCAGCACTTGGAGGACTGATCGTTGCCGCGAACAGCCAACCGCAGGTCGCGAACGCATTCAGCACATTCCGCGCGAATGCACCGCAGCTATTCATTGATGTAAATCGCCAGCTCGCAAAGACCAAGGGCGTCGATATTAGCGATATTTTCCAAGTGTTGAGTGCTAATTTCGGCTCCTATTATGTCAATGACTTCAACAAGTTCGGAAGGGTTTATCGGGTCTATGTTCAGGCAGAAGGAGATCGCCGCGCTACGCCGGGAGACATTGGCAAAATCTATGTCCGCAATCGCGATGGAGAAATGATCCCGCTGCAAAGTTTCGTCACGGTCAAACCCATACAGGGCCCCGAAACCATTGAGCGCTACAATCTGTTCCGTTCCGCTGTCGTCAATGGAGGACCGGCCCCCGGTTTTGCATCGGGCCAGGCGATCGAGGCGATGGAGAAGCTGGGCAATACCTCTTTGCCAGACGGCTACACCTATGAATGGACCGGCATGGCGCTGGAGGAAATCAAGGCTGCAGAAGCCGGATCCTTCGTGTTCGCCCTGTCCATCATTTTTGCCTATCTGTTCCTCGTTGCACAGTATGAGAGCTGGACAATTCCTTTCCCGGTTATGCTGTCGGTGACATTCGCGATGTTCGGCGCGCTCGGGCTGCTGATCGCAACCGGGCTCGCGCTCAATGTCTATGCCCAGGTTGGGCTGGTTTTGCTTATCGGACTGGCGGCAAAGAACGCCATTCTGATCGTGGAGTTTGCCAAACAGCTCCGCGAGGAAGGCAATGACATTCTGACATCAGCGGAAGACGCCGCACGGTTGCGGTTCCGGGCGGTTCTGATGACGGCCCTGTCATTTGTTCTGGGCGTCGCACCGCTCGTCCTGGCGACTGGTGCCGGCGCGGCAAGCCGCGTGTCAGTCGGCATGACCGTATTCGGCGGAATGGTCGCCGCGACCATTTTCGGCGTGGTGTTTATTCCTGTGCTCTACGTTGTCTTTCAGTCCCTGCGCGAGCGGGTGAAAGCAACCGGAACCGCACCACCGCCGACCAAGAAAGCAGCGGCTGGAAAGAAGGCATAGAGTCTCAGTTAAGTGCTTCCTGAGTGGTGTCCGCGCTAATCGAACAGGGCGTCGATATCATCCTGCGAAGCGATGTTTTCATCGTCTTCCAAAGCCGGACCGTTGAGCAGCGCGTCATCCTCGTCACGTGTGCATGACGGTTCAAGTTCAATATTGTTGAAGCTCTCCAGCCCACCCCAGATTTCCATCATGTGGTTGACTCGCTCTTCGATGAAATCAAAGGCGTTTACAACCTTGGAGATACGCTGTCCGGTAAGATCCTGAAAGTTGCATGCCTCGAAAATCCTGACGACCTGATCCTGAATATCAGAAGCCGAATGCAAATTCTGGTCCTGCCTCAACGCAGCGATGAGATCGGCCACGTTAGTATCAATCTGTTCCGCGGCCTGAAGAATATTCTCGGTCGCCTGCTCGGTGCCTTCGACGATCGCTGAGAGTTCGTTGGTCATCCGCCCGATCTCAACACCTTGATGCTCCCCGCGATGAAGCGTCGCGATCTCCTGTTTGGTGCGTGATATGGCTTGATGAACTTCTTGTAGCTCATCCTTGATTTTCTGCGCTTCGCGCAAGTCCCGCTGGCAGCTTTCGATGACCTGCTCGGAAATGGCGTTGGGCTGCTCCGACGCTTCCTCCGGCGATTCGATGCATTCACGAATGTCAGAAAGAGCGGTCATGACTTCCTCATGCCGCGCTGCCGCACCAGCGTCAAATCCACCTGATTCATTGTTGGAAACGACATATGGCGTCTGCGGCGCAGACTGCCGCATTGCCCGTTCGATACGAAATTCACGCTTGTTGGCTGAACGCATTACCCACCCCTATTCCTGACAACCAGAGATTGCAGCACAATTCCTAACAATGTGTTCACCGTCTGGGCTGTTGCAGCCCGAATCCTGCATCATTTCAGGGTCATAGGACGGCTGAGCCAGAAGCACCGCAAAAAAATTCCGCGACACGAAGAACGTGCCGCGGAATAGGTTCATGTATGACACCGTGCTGTTGATACGCGGTAAAGTTGAATGCGCTACAGAAGCTCGTATGCGGGCAATGTCAAAAATGGCGCAAGCTCAGGCGCCTCAGACAACGACTTGAAGATCTTGATCGCTTCAGGAAATCGTCCCTTGTCATAAACGTCGGGACCGAGTGCTTCTCGAAGCTTGGTCATCTCATCTGCAAGAAGCCCATCAACCAATTCCACAGTAACCGCCCGGCCATCTTCCAGAGTGGCGCCGTGCTTCTGCCACTGCCAGATTTGCGACCGTGAGATTTCGGCTGTGGCCGCATCCTCCATAAGGTTGTACAGCGGCACGGCTCCGTTTCCGCGTAACCACGCTTCAATGTACTGCACGCCAACCCGGATATTGGTGCGAAGCCCGTCTTCGGTGCGCGACCCCTGGTGGATTTCGAGAAGGTCTGCCTGGCTAACGGGCGAGGCATCGGGGATGGTGTCAAGCTGATTGTCGCCCTTCATCAACCGTTCAAAAACCTCCCGAGCGACCGGCACGAGGTCCGGATGAGCCACCCAGCTACCGTCGCACCCTTCACGCACCTCTCGTTCCTTGTCCTTCTGCACGGCCGCCATTGCCTTCTCATTGACCTCCGGCTCACGGCGGTTTGGTATCTGCGCTGCCATCCCGCCCATCGCGAATGCGCCGCGCTTGTGACAGGTCTGCACCAGGAGCCGGGCATACGCGCCAAGAAAGGCTTTGCCCATGACGACCTGCAACCGGTCAGGCAAGGTGTATTCAGGCTTGTTTCGCAAGACCTTGATGAACGAGAAGATGTAGTCCCAACGCCCAACATTCAGCCCGACAATATGGTCACGCAAGACGTAGAGGATTTCATCCATTTCAAACGCGGCCGGAAGGGTCTCGATCAGAACCGTTGCCTTGATCGTTCCAACCGGCAAACCGAACGCTTCCTGCGCATGCACGAACACATCGTTCCAGAGTTTGGCTTCCTGATGGCATTCAAGCTTGGGCAAGTAGAAATAGGGGCCGGACCCCTTCTCCACGATGCGTTTTGCGTTGTGAAAGAAATAGAGTCCGAAATCGACGAATGAGGCACCTATCGGCTCTCCGTCCAGAAGTATATGTGCTTCTGGAAGATGCCACCCACGCGGACGCACGAGGAGCATTGCGGGATCAGAACCGATCTCATACTGCTTGCCTGATGATGGATCGGTGAAGGCCAACGCGTCCTGCCAGTAGTCAAGCAAGGCAATTTGGCCTTCGACAATGTTCCCCCATGTGGGCGAAAGGGCATCCTCGAAGTCCGTCATGAAAACGTCTGCGCCGGAATTGAGCGCATTGATAACCATCTTGCGTTCAGTTGGACCGGTGAGTTCAACCCACCGCTTCCTCAGATCATCGGGAATGCCTGCAACTTTCCAGTCGCCCTCTCGAATATCGTTCGTCTCGGGCAAAAAATCCGGCAATCCGCCCGCATCCCAATTGGCCTGACGGACCTCACGGGTTTTCAGCAGTTCACGGCGGGTCTTGTCGAATTTTCGCGCTATATCCGCGACGAACTGGAGGGCCTCGCCCGTCAGAACGCGCTCATAACCGGGCTTGATATCGCCCATGATTTTTATGCCGTCCGGCGCGCTAATCGCCTCCTGGCCTGCTTGAATTGTCACTTTCTTCACTGTCCCCTATCATTTCTGTTTCAAGCCCAGGACGTTCCTCCAGCAGACTTCTAACGGTCTTCACTCGTCCTTCGAGCGGCCGCACTGCCTGTGGACATGGTCCCCCGAGGGCCCAGTCGAGAAGTTCCACGGTATGTACGATGGGAATTTGACTGCCTCCCTGAAGCTGAGTGATGCAGCCAATGTTTCCTGCCACGACAATGTCCGGCGTAACGCGCTCGATATTCCCTATTTTACGATCTCGCAACTCCCGTGCAAGTTCTGGTTGCAAAATATTGTATGTTCCCGCGGATCCACAGCAAATGTGACCTTCGGGTATGTCGACAACGGTAAAACCGGCTTGCTCAAGCAGCAGCCGCGGCTGAACGGTGATCCGCTGGCCGTGCTGCATGGAACACGCCGAATGGTATGCGACCTTCAGGTCAGACCATTTCTCAGGTGCACGCAAACCAAGATCGACCATGAATTCAGTGATGTCCTGAGTTATCTCCGAAATATGTTCAGCCCGCTCGCGATAGCCCTCGTCCCGCGCAAGCAGATGACCGTAATCCTTGACCATGGTGCCGCAGCCGGAAGCATTAATAAGTACCGCATCAAGCGGCTCCTGGCGCATCAGCGCGGACCAGGCATCCACATTGTGTCGCGCTGCCTCGATCGCGCGCTCTTCCTGGCCCATATGATGAACCAGAGCACCGCAGCATTCCTGTTCCTTTGCGACGACGACTTCGACTCCATGCTTCGTCAACAATCTGATCGTTGCGTCGTTGATTGAGGGCCGCAGCGGTTGCTGGGCGCAACCGGTTAGCAAAGCCACGCGCTTCTTGCGCTCACCCACAGCGGGGAATACACCCGGCTCGACGATTTTTCCGACCCCCTTGCCTCCGCCGGAAAGCTCCAACATCGCGGCCACTTCTTTCAGTCCAATCACTCCAAACAAACGTTTGAAGGGCCGGCCGAGGGCCGCCGCACGCAGCGCCAGACCAAAACGCTTCGGATCGGGCACAACCGCGGTAAGCATCTTGCGAATGAGCCGGTCCTTGATTGAACGTTTGTGCGTGTCTTCGATGTGGGCGCGTGCAAGATCGACCAGATGCATATAATCGACGCCGCTCGGACAGGTGGTCATGCATGAAAGACACGACAGGCAACGGTCCACATGAAACGAAACCTCATCGCTGGCGTCGCGATTGCCCTCGAACATATCCTTGATGAGATAAATACGCCCGCGGGGGCTATCTCGCTCATCACCAAGCAGGACATATGTCGAGCAGGTCGCCGTGCAGAATCCGCAATGCACACATGTGCGCAGGATTTTCTCCGCTTCCGCCATGCGCGGATTCTGCAACTGTTCTTCTGTAAAATTTGTTTGCATCGTTGCTAGAAACCCGGATACATCCGACCCGGATTGAGGATACCTACCGGATCGAAACTCTGCTTGAGCTTGGCGGACAGAACCGCAACGCCAGAACTCATAGGATGAAAGACATCGACTGAACTACGCAGAGCCGTATCGGCACGGATCAGTGTTGCGTGTCCGCCCAATTCCGACAGAACCCGCCGCACCTCAGACGCACCGGCGTCAGCGGAAGGCGTTGTCTGCAGCCAAATCAACCCGCCAGACCAGTCATATGCGGCCTGACACTCAAGCCGCTTCGACAGCTCCGTGACGACGCGCGCACCGTTCGTCGGGGCGGTCGATATACGCCATACCGGATCCTGCGACTCATGCAGAAACTTCAGCGTCCGCATCCCTCTCCAGAAATCGGCTGATGCGGCACCATCTAACTCCACTACTTTACCGAAGGCTGTGAGGCTTTCGGCAAGACGGTCTACGCGGTAGCCGACCGAGGCCTCAAAATTCTCAAGCCGAAAGGCCGTAACCGGTGCAGTGCGGCGCAGGATGTCGGTGTCGATCAACTCGCGCGCAAAATCGCCGTGCAGGTGAACCGCTCCCGAAACTTCGAAAGGTGTGCCGAGCGCTGAGCACATAGCATCGACAGCCACCTCATCGGTAAGCCCGACAAACAGCAGCGTGCGCGTGGCCTGTGCCTTGGGAAGGACCTTCATGGTCACTTCGCTCATAACCGCCAGCGTTCCCCAGGACCCCGCCAGGCCGCGGCAAAGATCGTATCCGGTCACATTCTTCATGACCCTTCCACCGGATTTGAACAGCTCACCGCGCCCGTTGACCGCATGCATACCGATGAAATGATCACGCGCTGCACCCACCTGAATGCGCCGCGAACCCGACAGATTCGTCGCAAAGACAGCACCGATTGTACCCCGCCCCTCGCCACCGCCGAGCATGGGGCCAAGATCGAGCGGTTCGAAGGCCAATTCCTGATCATTCTTGGCGAGCGCCTTTTCAATCTCAATCAATGGCGTGCCTGCACGCGCCGAAAGCACGAGTTCATTCGGTTCGTATAGTGTAATGCCCTTCAACCGTTCGGTGCTGATGCTGGAGGCCGTCTGCAGAGGACGCCCGACAGTGCGTTTGGACCCCGCGCCGTATATTTCGACAGGTGTCTGCGCCGCACTTGCTTCGGCAATGGCTGCCGCAAGTTCTTCTTCGCTTTTGGGGCTAATCAAATCTGACACAAAGACAGGCCTCTCGCCCTCTATGACGCACGCAACTCAAGCGGAAACACTTTCGCCGGATTCAGAAGCCAGTCCGGATCAAACATGGTCTTGATCCGCATCTGTTGTTCAAGGTCAACCTTCGAGAACTGGGCCAACATCAATTCTCTCTTCTCAACGCCGACACCATGTTCACCGGTTAGGCAGCCGCCGGCCTTGACGCACAATTCAAGCACTTCGCCACCGCATTTTTCGGCCCGCTCCACTTCCGAGGGGTCATTGGCGTTGTAGAGTATCAACGGATGAAGATTGCCGTCGCCCGCATGGAAAATATTGGCGACCTTGAGCTTGTAGCGCTCACAGATGTTACTGATTTCGACGAGCACTTCGGGCAGCTTGCCCAGCGGAATAGTTCCATCCATGCAGTAATAGTCGGAGATACGGCCTATGGCGCCGAATGCTGACTTCCGTCCAAGCCATATTGCAGCACTCTCAGCCGCACTCTGGCTGACCTTGATGCCTTGAGGCTTAAACGGTTTTGCTATCTCGGAAATCTGGTCGAGCAGCCCTTCAATCTCATCTTCCGAGCCTTCCACTTCGATGATCAGAAGCGCCTCCACATCGAGCGGATAACCGGCCTTGGCGAAACTCTCACAAACGTGGATCGCAGGTTTGTCCATGAATTCGATTGCGACTGGAATGATGCCCGACCCGATGATCGCCGCAACACACGCGCCGGCCGCCTCGCTTGAATCAAATCCCATCAGCATGGGACGTGCCCCTTCAGCCGACCGCAAAATTCTTACCGTTGCTTCAGTCACAACGCCGAACTGGCCCTCCGAACCAATAATCAGGCCAAGCAGGTCGAAACCCGATGCATCCAATTCAGGGCCACCGATTTCAATGATTTCACCGTCTATCAGCACGATCTTGAGGCCAAGAACGTTGTTGGTCGTGACGCCGTATTTCAAGCAATGCGCACCACCGGAGTTCATCGCAAGATTGCCGGCAAGGGTGCAGGCAAGCTGGCTTGAAGGATCCGGTGCATAGAAGAAGCCGTCAGGGGATACGGCATTTGAGATATCGATGTTTGTGATGCCGGTTTGCACCTGTGCCGTCCTGTTCTTGAAGTCGATGTCAAGAACGCGGTTCATCTTGGATACGCCGAGAACGATGGAATCCTCAGACGGCAGCGCACCGCCGCACAAGGACGTCCCTGCTCCCCGAGGGATCACCTTGATGCCGTTCGCCTTGCAGTATTTGAGGACACGGGAAACCTGTTCGGTCGTGTTGGGTAGTACGGCAGCGAGTGGCATCTGCTTATAGGCTGTCAGCGCATCGGTTTCGAATGCGCGACGGCCATCTTCATCAGCAACGACGCAATCAGCAGGCAGCAGATCTCGCAAGCCCCGGATCACGTTATCGCGGCGGTTCAAGACATTTTCATCCGGCTCCAGGATTGCCAAGCTGGTCATCTACCCAATCCTCGTAAAGTTCCGCCCAAGCGCAATCCCACCGTCAGGGTTCCAAAACAGTTTGCTCACGAAAGCGCTCCAAATTCCAGCAGGACTGATGTCGCGCCACTGTGAGGCGTTGGAATACATTATACCCATTGCCGTTATACCTTCGATATCGTAAAATAACACAATTGATTTGTTCACTCATGTTGAAAATCACAGACGAGCAAAAATCACATGGCAACTGCTGATCTGGAAATTTTTGCTCGCGTGGTAACGGCGGGCAACATGTCGGCAGCCGGGCGCGAAATGGGCCTGTCGCCCGCTGTTGTCAGCAAGCGTATCAGCCATCTTGAAGAACGGCTTGGCGCGCGTTTGTTCCAGCGCACCACCCGTCAACTGACATTGACCGAATCCGGTCAGGGCTTCTACGACCGGGTCGTCAATATTCTTGCCGGTATCGAGGAAGCGGAAGCATACGTCACGCGGCGCAATGCGATACCCCGCGGTACGCTAAAGGCAACCGTGCCAACAGCATTCGGGCGGATGCACATCGCACCCTATATGGGCGGTTTCCTCGAACAGTATCCCGACATGCGCCTTGATCTGGAATTGTCTGACAACTTTGTCGACATTGTCGGGGAGGGTTTCGACGTCGCCATCCGTATTGCGGAACTTGAGGATTCAAGCCTTGTTGCCCGAAAACTCGCACCCAACCATCGGGTTATCTGTGCGGCGCCAAGCTATCTGGAAAGGATTGGCGAACCGGCCACCTTGGCAGATCTTGCAAAACACAATTGCCTCACGGCGGCAGCTCAAGAAGTTTGGCGTCTTCAGGGGCCGGACGGACCGGTGTCCATAAGGGTGAATGGAAACATTCGTACCAACTCGACGGAAGTGGTGCGTGAATCGGTCATTGCCGGACTCGGCGTTGCCTTGCGCTCGACCTGGGATATCGGCCCGGAGTTAAAGTCCGGCAAGCTGAAAATCATTCTGCCCGAAATCCATGAGTCTCCCCGGGTTGCCGTCTATGCGGTATACCCCTGTCGGCAATTTATCCCGGCCAAATTGCGGGTGTTTATCGACTATCTGGGAGGCCTGTATGGACCCGAGCCTTATTGGGACAAGGGGCTGACCCTGCCGCACGTGAACTGACCGGCTGCCTTCCAAACCACCGAATTTGATCCGGCCTTCCCCAATCGTTCGCTGGCGATCAGTCGAGCACCGCGATAGTGTCACCGCATCATGGCCGGAAAAAACCAAGCAATATCCACGCCGACGGTCGGTCTGTTCGTAACCTGTCTGGTTGACCTCATCCGGCCTTCGGTTGGGTTCGCGGCTGTGAAGCTGCTCGAGGAAGCAGGCTGCCGCGTCGAGGTTCCGCAAAGCCAGACCTGCTGCGGTCAGCCCGCATACAATTCCGGCGACAAATCCGACGCGCGCGCACTTGCGCTCAACACCATTGCCGCTTTTGAAGGCTTTGACTATGTGGTGGCGCCATCAGGCTCATGTGCGGGTATGCTCAAACACCACTACCCCGAGCTCCTTGGAGATGATCCTGAGACGGCTGAGCGCGCCAACAAATTTGCACAAAAAGTATACGAGCTGATTTCGTTCCTCGTCGACGTCCGAGAGATGAAGGCGGTAAGTGCTGCTTTTGAGGCAAACACGACCTATCACGACAGCTGTGCTGGCTTGCGAGAGCTCGGCATCAAGAAGCAACCACGCGAGCTGCTGGCCAGCGTCAAAGGCCTCACTTTGACGGAAATGGACGAGGCAGAAATCTGCTGTGGATTCGGCGGAACGTTCAGTATCAAGTATCCCGATATCTCTAATGCTATCGTCGAGAAGAAAACCGGCAACATCACCGCAAGCAAGACGACCTGCCTCCTAGCGGGCGACCTCGGCTGCCTGATGAATATGGCGGGCAAACTGTCCCGCGAGGGCAAGCGGGTCGAGGTGCGTCATGTGGCGGAGGTGCTCGCCGGAATGACGGATACACCAGCAATTGGCCAAGGCGATGAGGGCACACAGTGAAGCCGGTCTCTCATGCCTTCAAGGACAACGCCAAACAAGCGCTCGCTGACGAACCACTCAGACGGGCACTCGGTGGCATAAAGCATGGCTTCGTCGCAAATCGCGCCAAGGCACGAGCCAAACTGCCGGAATTTGAACGCCTGCGCGACGAGGCACGCGCGGTTAAGGAGCACACACTGGCCCATCTCGACCTCTATCTGGAGGCGTATGAGAAGAAAGTAACCGAAACAGGCGGGCATGTGCACTGGGCCGCGACGGCAGCTGACGCCCGGGCAGCAATTCTGCAAATCTGCCAGGCGGCAGGCGCCAAAACGGTGACCAAGGGCAAGTCCATGGTCGGCGAGGAAATCGCCATCAACGAGCATCTGGAAGCCGCCGGGATTACGCCTGTAGAAACAGACCTCGGCGAATACCTCATCCAGCTACGGCACGAGCCGCCAAGCCACATCATCGCCCCTGCCATTCACCTGAACAAAGGACAGGTTGAGGCCGATTTCCGCCGCGAACACACCGACCTTCCCGATAACCGCGTTCTGGAGGAACCGGCTCAACTCGTCGCGGAAGCCCGTGCTGTGCTTCGCAAGCAGTTTCTGGCAGCCGACGTTGGCATAACCGGCGCAAACCTTCTGATCGCCGAGACGGGCACTTCTGTGATTGTAACCAACGAAGGGAATGGCGATTTAACCCAGTGCCTGCCTCGCATTCACGTGGTGATTACATCTATCGAGAAGATGGTGCCGACACTTGAGGATGCGAACACGATTCTTCGCGTTCTGGCACGTTCGGCCACTGGTCAGGAGTGTTCCACCTACACCACATTTTCAACGGGCCCCAAGCGCGACGGAGATCCCGACGGACCGGACGAGTATCACGTTGTGGTCCTGGACAATGGTCGAAGCGAGATGCTCGGCGGCCAATTCCACGACATGCTGCGCTGTATCCGCTGCGGCGCCTGCATGAACCACTGCCCGGTCTATGGGGCCATCGGGGGTCACGCCTATGGCTGGGTGTATCCGGGACCTATGGGCGCGGTGCTTACACCATCACTCATCGGCATCGATGAAGCCGGAAATTTACCCAATGCCTCAACGTTCTGCGGGCGCTGCGAGGCTGTATGCCCGATGCGTATCCCGCTGCCGAAGATGATGCGGCATTGGCGCGAAAGGGAATACGAAAAAGGCAATACGCCCGCCTTCTACAAACTCAGCCTCAAAGCATGGGCCTATGCCGCAAAGAATCCCCGCCTCTATCAGACATTGACTGGCCTGCTGATACCTTTGCTGGCCAGGTTTGGCAGCAAGGGCAGATTCCGGTCGCTACCGCTGGCAAGCGGATGGACTCGCTACCGCGATCTCCCGGCACCGCAGGGCAAGACATTCCAGCAGCTTTGGCGCGCGAAGGAGATGCGCTCATGAACGCATCAAACACCCGCGAGAGCGTGCTCGGTTCTATTCGCGGTTCGCTCCGGGTCACTGGTGACGACGCTGCGCGGGTGGACGCTGTCCGCAAACGCCTGAAAGCGCCAAGTCCCAATCTCGTGCCGGAACGTGCAAACGTGCGCGGTGAAGAATCCATCGCCCTCCTCACCGAAATGCTTGAGGGACAAAGCGCGCATGTGAGCCGGGCAAAGACGCTCGATGAAATCCCCAAACTTGTTGCCAACTATCTTCGCAAGAACAATTTACCCGCGGAATTCCGCACCGGCTCAGATGGGCTGCTTGCCGACATCCCGTGGGGAAAGGCGACATCGCTCACGCACCATTTAGGGCGCGGACAAGGGGACGACGCTGTTGCAGTCAGTCGGGCCCGCACGGCTGCAGCGGAAACAGGAACTCTGTTTTTGACCTCAGGTCCGGAAAACCCCACCACCCTCAACTTCCTGCCCGACACACATATTGTTGTTATCCAGGCAAAAGACATTCTAGGTTCCTATGAGGACGGATGGAATGCAATTCGAAAAATCTACGGCAAACGCCCTCTTCCGCGCGCCGTTAACCTTATTTCCGGCCCATCCCGTACCGCAGACATAGAGCAGATTATAGTAATGGGCGCACACGGTCCGCGGCGGCTGCATGTGATTATTGCCGGATAGTTGGGATGCGGGGCATGTGTGCCGGCTGGGGAACGCATGATATCCAACCATTTTCTTGCAAATGGGCGTTCAATATGATCTGGCACACCCTTGTGGCGTGAGGCGCGATACATGCCCGTCCGGCGTGCGATAGCGATTGAAGTCGAGTAGAAGGCGAACACCGCGTGGCCATACCCAAGACAACCATTCGCGAACGGTTGATTGCCTCCCCGCGCTGGGCAAAGCGCGCCCTGCTTATTGGAAATGATTTTCTGCTGCTCAGCATCGCCCTGTGGGGCGCCTACTCGCTACGGTTGGGCGAGTTTTATGTGCCTCCGGACGAAATCACACTTGCGCTCTTTGTGCTGGCGCCGATCGTGGGTGTCATTACGTTTTACGGTCGGGGCCTCTACCGGTTGGTAACCCGCTATTTCAGCCAGGAAGCCGCGGGCCGCCTCTACATCACGATTTTCCTTGCCGTTCTGATCTGGACATTGCTGCTTTATCTGATCGGGCTTCCCGGCGTACCTCGCTCAGTGGTGATCATCTACGGATTTTTCGCCGCGGCTATGATCAGGATTTCCCGTCAATTTGCCGGCTGGCTTCTAAAGTCTATTCCGAACATCACGCTCGCGAGCATCGATCCACGCACAAAGATACTCATTTACGGGGCGGGCAATACGGGCTTGCAACTGTTGCGGTCACTGCGCGACAGCAGAGACTACCGGCCGATTGCCCTTGTCGACGACAACGCGTCCCTTTGGGGTCAAAACATAAACAAGCTCAAAGTCTATCGGCCCGGGAAGATCCAAAAACTGATCGAACGCGATGGCGTCAAGGAGATTTTTCTCGCCATCTCGTCCGCCTCCCGGCAACGCCGCGGTGCCGTGATCCGTAGTCTCGAAGGGTTCCCCATCATTGTAAAAACGCTACCCGCCCTTGAAGATATTGCCTCAGGCAAGGTCGAGGTTTCCGATTTGAGACCAATTGACGTTGAAGACCTGCTCGGGCGTGACCCCGTCCCACCGGACGCGAGCCAGCTTGGCAAGCATATCAGCGGCAAGAATGTCATGATCACAGGCGCCGGCGGCTCGATCGGGTCTGAGCTGACGCGGCAAATCGTCAAGCTCGCGCCGGAAAGGCTGATCCTTTTCGATATCTCCGAAGTTGCGCTCTATGAGATCGAGGATCAGGCGGCGCGGCTGCTTAGAGAGGCGCAAGCAGATGCCAAAGAGGCGGGCATCCCTATACCCAACACCGAAATCGTCGTCGTGCTGGGTTCGGTCCTGGACCGGGAACTTGTCTCACGGACTCTGGAAGCCTATGCGATCGATACGATCTATCATGCCGCTGCCTACAAACACGTCCCCATTGTTGAACAGAACCGGTTTACAGGGTTGCGGAACAATACCTTCGGCACACTCATTGTATCTCAAGCCGCGATGGATGCTGACGTTGAGCGCATGGTCCTGATCTCAACCGACAAGGCTGTTCGACCCACAAACATTATGGGCGCGAGCAAGCGATTATCTGAAATGGTCCTCCAAGCCATATCGGAGGAAAAACGGTCAAAAACTGTCTTCACCATGGTCCGGTTCGGCAATGTGCTCGATTCATCCGGTTCGGTGGTCCGTCGGTTCCGAAAACAAATTCATGAAGGTGGTCCCGTTACGGTAACTCACCCTGAAATCATCCGCTATTTCATGTCGATTCCCGAGGCGGCGGAACTTGTTCTGCAGGCCGGCGCCATGGCTGGCGGTGGTGAGGTCTTTGTCCTCGACATGGGAAGTCCGGTGAAAATCGCTGACCTTGCGCGGACCATGATCCACCTGTCAGGTCTTGAAGCGCAGGATGAAGACCACCCTGATGGCGACATTGCGATTGAATATATCGGCCTGCGTCAGGGCGAAAAGCTTTATGAAGAACTACTGATCGGTGAAAATACGACCGGCACCAAACATCCCCGCATAATGAAGAATTCCGAACCATTCCAGAAATGGACCGCACTCAAGAGTGAGCTGGCAGAGTTGGAACTAGCAGTCGATGCTTACGATACCGACAGGGTCGAGGAAGTTCTCAAACGTACAGTCGAGGGTTATACGGGCAGCAAATCGTCAGCAAACATCGAAGCGGACGAAGCCGGTGATTGGGTACCGGCATCACGTCTTATTCACTGATAGCGAAACCGAATTCATCT
>DEIT01000241.1:0-7156 GCA_002352635.1 Hyphomicrobiaceae bacterium UBA2767
CGTCCACAGCATCAAATGCGGACTTGTGCCCCCTTGGCCCTCACACGGCTTCCGGCTCCATCGTTATTGCGCCGCAAGGGCACTCCGCCGCGCACATGCCGCAGCCCTTACAGTAGTCATAGTTGAATTCGAAGCGCTTCCCGGGTCCGAGCTTGATCACTGCATTGTCGGGGCAGATGCCATAGCAGTTGTCGCATTCGAAACAGTTGCCACATGACAGGCACCGTCGCGCCTCGTAGAGCGCGTTGTCCTCGGTAAGGCCCTGCAAGACTTCCTCAAACCCAGTCTGGCGTCGCACGAGATCGAGCTGCGGCTGCTCGGTTTTCGGCGCGTCAGTATAGTACCAGGTGTTAAGCTCGCTGAAACCTACGATTTCATGCTTTTCGGGGCGCTCGTAGCGCGCGCCGCGGAGCCAGGCATCGATGTGGCGCGCTGCTTTCTTGCCGTGGCCAACAGCGACCGTGACAGTACGCTCCGCCGGGACCATATCGCCGCCAGCGAACAGTCCATCACGGCCGGTCATCATCTGGTTGTTGACGTTCATGACGCCATCCCTGGCGATTTCGACGCCCGGCACCTTTTCCAGGAAGGTCGTATCCACGTCCTGGCCGAGCGCCAGGATCAGCGTATCAGCTTCGATGGTTTCGAATTCACCGGTGGGCTGCGGGCGGCCATCCTTGTCGATTTGCATCTTTTCGACCTTGAAGCTCGTCTCGTCGATCTCCTTGATGGTCCGCAGCCAGTGGATCATGACGCCCTCCTCCTCAGCTTCCGTGGCCTCGAAGTCATGCGCCGGCATTTCCTTGCGTGAGCGGCGATAAACGATCATGGACTCCCGAACGCCAAGCCGTTTCACGGTTCGCGCCACATCCATGGCGGTGTTGCCGCCGCCATAAATGACAACGCGGCGGCCGAGCTGCGGCGGCTCGACGCCCGTTTCCATGTCGCGCAAGACGCTGACGGCATCGAGAATCTTTCCCGCCGCGTAGCCCGGAATATCGATGCGTTTGGCCAGATGCGCGCCGACCGCTACGAACACGGCATCGAACCTGTCTTTTTCGAATGCCGCCTCGATATCCTCGACTTTTGTGTTGAGTTCAAGTTCCACACCCATGTCGAGGATCCGCTGAACTTCGTAATCGAGCACATCGCGCGGTAGGCGGTATGTCGGAATGCCGAACCGCATCATGCCCCCCGCCATGGGGCCGGCCTCGCGAATCGTCACATCGTGACCCAATCGCGTCAGGTGATAGGCAGCCGACAGCCCGCTCGGTCCGGCCCCGACCACGAGAACCCGCTTGCCCGACTTCTTGGCATCGAATTTCGGTTTCCACTTCTTCTCCCAGGCCGTACGGCCGAGGAACCTTTCGATGGCGTGGATGCCGACCGCCTCGTCAAGTTCCGCGCGGTTGCACGTATCCTCGCAGGGGTGATAGCAGACGCGCCCCATGATGCCCGGCAAGGGGTTATCTTCCATCAGCACCTGCCACGCCTCTTTATAGTCGCCGGACTCTGCATGAAACAGCCATTGCTGAATGTTCTCCCCCGCGGGGCAAGCGTTGTTGCAAGGCGGCAGGCGGTCGACATAGATGGGGCGCTCGGTTCGCCACGATCCCGTCTCGTTGGCGAGGCTTGTGCCGGGATCAAGCGTAATTGCGAAGGGAAGCTGTTTGCTCATGGGCTTTCCCTTTCGGCCAGAAGGTTGAACCTTTTGATGTTGACATCCGCCATGCGCTGAAGGGCGGCCAGACGCTCCGTGTCCTCGTGGCCCTTCCTGAAAAGGTGGGCGAACCGGCGCTGGGGCCTGAGGTATTCTTCCACCGGCACCTTTCGGCGGATCTTGTTGGACTGCGTCACCTCGCCATGCTCCGCCTCAAACAATGGAAACAGACCGCTTTCGACGGCGAGCCGGGCGAGGCGGATTGTGTCGTGGGGCGCCGACCCCCAACCTAGGGGACAGGGAACCATGATATGGATGTATCGTGATCCGGAAATGTCCATCGCCGTTGTGATCTTGGCTTCCAGATCGTGCAGATCAGCAACGCTGGCGGTTGCGACATAGGGGATATTGTGGGCCATGGCGATCAGCGGCAGGTTCTTTCCGGTGCCGAATACGTTCCCGGGCGCGTCGCCGAGCGCTGGCGTCGTTGCGGTGCGCGCAGTCGGCGGTGTCGCCGAGGAGCGCTGAACGCCGGTATTCATATAGGCTTCGTTGTCGTAGCAGATGTAAAGAACATCATCGTTGCGCTCGAACATGCCGGACAGGCAGCCGAATCCGATGTCCGTGGTCCCGCCGTCGCCCCCTTGCGCGACCACCTTCACGTCGTTCCGGCCCTTGCGCCGCATGGCCGCGGCGACGCCCGTCGCCACAGCCGGCGCGTTGCCAAACAGTGAATGCAGCCAGGGGATCTGCCACGAGGTCTCTGGGTACGGCGTGGTGAAGACCTCAAGGCAGCCTGTTGCGTTGACGGCAACGAGCTGCCCCTTGGCCGCCCGCATGGCCGCGTCCAGCGCATAGCGTGCGCCCAGCGCCTCGCCACAACCCTGGCAAGCCCGGTGGCCCGACGTAATCGCATTCGACCGGTCCATCGAGGCCTGCACTGTGCGGCTGTCCTCGTCCATCAACCGGTTACCGACGGTGTGGGTGCCGGTCTGGTAAAACTTGACCCGTTGCAGGGCACTTTCCTTGCTCATGCCATAACTCCCTTAGTGACGGCCGGCGCTTACGGCGCCCAGAGTCTTGAGAATGTTTTCTGCCGTCGGGCCAGACCTGCGGGTTTCGGCGGCTCGCCCGACCTCCTGCGCCACAACCTCTTCGTCGAGATCGAGAAACTGAACGTCCGGCAGCTCGCCTTTTTCCGCACCCTTGATGACCCTGGCGATCGACGCCACGGTGATGGGACGACCGCCAAGCCCCGCAATCACGGTGTAGACGGGCAACGGCGCCTCCCGCAGCGCCATGCGAACGTTGGAGGCGACAACGCCACCGAGACCAGGCGCGAGGCTCTTCTCCAGAACGATAACGTTCCGGGCCCCGATCAAGGTCTCTTTCAGCTCCGCAAGGGGAAAAGGCCGGAACGAACAAATGCTGACGGAGCCGACGCGCATCCCGTCATCGCGCATCTCGTCCACCACTTCTTTGATCGTGCCATTGACCGAACCAAGCGCGATAACGATCGTTTCCGCGTCCTCCGTGCGGTAGGGGTGGATCAGCCCGCCGGACGCGCGGCCGAACACGTCCTTGAAGACCTCCGCGATCTCCGGGATCAGTTGCAACGCCTGGCGCTGCTTTTCATGGGCAAGATAGCGCACCTCGGTAAACGCTTCCGGTCCGACCATCGCACCGATGGAATAAGGGTCTGCCGGGTCCAGCACCTGAACCGGATCGTAGGGCGGCAGGAACGCGTCCACCTCTTCTTGAGTCGGAATGTCGACCCGTTCATAGGCATGGGTCAGAATAAAACCATCGATACAGACCATGACAGGGCAACTCAGTTCCTCGGCCAGACGGAAGGCCTGGATGTGAAGATCGACCCCTTCCTGGTTGGTTTCAGCGAAAAGCTGGATCCACCCTGCGTCCTTCATGGACATCGCATCGGTATGATCGTTCCAGATGTTGATGGGTGCGCCGATCGCGCGGTTGCCGATCGTCATCACGATGGGCAGGCCGAGCCCACCGGCGTTGTAAACCGCTTCCGCCATATACAGCAGACCCTGGCTGGCGGTGGCCGTATAGGCGCGTGCGCCGGCAGCCGATGCGCCTATGGCGACGGAAAGGGCCGCGAACTCGGATTCGACATTGATGAACTCGCAGTTCTCGAGTTCTCCCTTTTTCACCAACGCGCCAACACCCTCGACAATGTGGGTCTGTGGCGTAATGGGATAGGCGCATACAACCTCGGGCCGGCAGAGCGCTATCGCCTCGGCGACGGCAATCGAACCTTCAACCTGCTTGAGCACGGCCTTCCTCCTTCACGCCGACGTGGCGATTTCAAACGCTTCGCGCGCGGCCGCGACGTTGGCCACGCCCACATCACCGGGGAACTTCTGATGAATCGCCTGTTCCACAGACGAGAAATGAATTTGCCCGGATATGGCAGCAAACCCGCCCAGCAAGGCGGCATTCGGCACCGGGCGGCCAACATGTTTTTTCGCCAGCTCCGTTGCGCCCACGTCACAAATGTGATGCGGCGGAAAGCGCGCAACAAACTCGGCAATCCCCAGATCCTCGAACGAGCGGCGGGAATTGATGAGGATGTATCCTTCTGGATTAAGCCCTTTGAAGACGTCGACCGAATGCAGCAGCGTCGGGTCCTGAATAATCAAGGCGTTCGGTACGCTGATCGGCTCGCGCGAGCGGATCTCCTTTTCATCGATCCGGCAATAAGACACCACGGGAGCGCCCATGCGCTCGGAACCGAAACTGGGAAAGGCCTGAGCATGTTTGCCTTCCAGAAACGCAGCGACGGACAGAAGTTCCGCCGCAGTCACTACACCTTGGCCGCCACGGCCATGAATACGCACCTGAAACATGATTCCGCCTCGGGTTCGGTCGCCAATTGGGGCGACCCACTTGGAGCAGACGGCAATTTAGCCCGGCGCGAGGCCGGAAGCCTTGACTTGGCTCAATTTATTTTTGGCGTATCCGTTGAGGGAAGTACGGGGGATACCCCTTGACCAAGTGGCTTTGCGCGCAACGTGTCATGCACAATTACCTGCCACACATTCCGCTCGGGGTCAGTTGGGCACGGGACATGTCATCAATGCGCCCTTCCGCCCAGCACCACGAGCAGACACAGTGCCTTGATCAATGCGCTAGGATTGCCTGGCGTTGTTGCTCTCAATCAAATCGCGAAAACGCACCCGCAACGATTTGGGTCGGCCAGTTTGATCAATGCAAACGGTCCAGTTCTCGATCACTGCGGCGGGTCGAGCCTCTGCAGATAGGCGAGCAGCCCGGCGACGCTCTCCACGTCGAGGAAGCGAAGCGACAACATGTCGGCGAGCGGCGCGCCGTTGCGGATCTTGTGTACGGCCTGTTCGGGACGGTTGCGCGCGATCCAGCCGAGCGAGGACTTATCGCCCGCCTCGCCGTACAGTGGCGCCTTGCCATCGGCCTGGTGGCACCGCACGCACGTGCCTTCGTAAATGTCCTTCCCGCGCAGCGGATCGCCGGTCGGTCTGCCTTGTGCGTCCACCAGGGTGCTCATGTCATGCTGGCCAACACTGAGGAATTTGGCGATTGCCAGAAGCAGCTTCCCGGGAACCGGCGTGGTCATGTCGCGGTGCGGTGGCGCCGTCATGCGCGCCACCAGGTCTTTCGGTTTCCGACCGCGCACGCCTGTAAGGCTTTTCAGGACCGGAGACGCCGAAATGCTGCCAAGATGCCCCTCCCCGCCGCGATAATCCCAACCGTGACAGGCCACGCAGCGCCATGTGGCCGCGGGCGCAATGTCCAGTTCGGCCGGAGCCAACGGATGGCGTACGGACGGCGGCTGGCGGCCGGTCACTGCCCAGTGATTGTCATAAAGTCGGCCACCCAGACTCAAAACCGCTGCTTCGCCGGGACGGGCCTGCGGTGTCTGTGTTTTCTGTGCTTGAAGCCGCGCTTCGGGAGTGCAGAGGAGCAATGCGGCAAGTGCCACAGTGAGCATCCCGTCAAGCCATCTCAAACACTTCCTTTTAAGCCGACCCAACATCATGGCAGGCTCGCTCCCTCTCGACCGCCCAAGAACAGGACATACTGCCATCCTGCCACGCGGACCCAACCGCGCGAAAGCGACAGAGTGTCCTGATGGGAAAAGTGAACGTTGTGGGCCGTATCCTGTAGCGCGATCCGAGTGGCCGCTCCGAGGATCCCCGATAGTTTCTCTGTCAGGAGGCCTCAGGCTGCGAAAGCCTGATTGTTGTCCGGCTGGCCAGCGTACAGGTCTTCCAGGCGGGCGACGAGGCTGTTGCGGATGATCTGGGTGTTCTCGAACTGATGAATTTGCGCGAGATTGGTTCCCCGCAAAAGATTGAGGAGATGAACCAGACCTGAAGGCTCGTCACCGCGTAGATCGATATGGATCGGATCACCGGTCACAACCATACGAGAAGCCCGGCCGATCCGAGTCACAGCCATCCGCATTTTCCGGATCGTCATATTTTGCGCTTCATCCAGGATAATGAACGTGTCGTTGAACGTTCTGCCACGAATGTGTCCAAGCGGGACCAGTTCCAACTTTCGCTCTTCCACAAGTTGCGTGAATTTCTGATAGCCTATGAGGTCACGCAGTATATCTTCGAAGAACTCGAATTGGCTGTCGTTTTCCAGTTCCTGGCGCGACGCTGCCGTCACGACTTCACCCTGCATAACGACATGGGGCCGGGTGATCACAATATGCTTCACACGCTCTTCAGCAAGCTGATTGAGCGCCGCGGCTATCGCAAGGTGCGTCTTCCCGGTGCCCGTCGGGCCGATTCCGATGATGAGCTGTTCGCCCGGCGAGCGAAGCGTCTGCATGAATGCGACCTGGCTAAGCGACATGGGCGCCACGGGGAAAGACAACCCCTTGAGACGGAAAGCGAGGTCCAGCTTGAGAGCGTTCGCCACAACCGTGGAAATCGTCGCTTTTTTGAAGGACGCATCTGCTACGTCCGTTCCGGACACGGCACGGGCAACCTGCTCGATGATCCGGGACGCGATCAGGACGGCAACATTGTCACCATTGATCTGGACGCCCTGGGCCGTGGGAAGAACATTGAAACGGTAAGGCAGAACGGCCTTTTGGGCTGTCTTTACCAGATCGTCATGTGTGACGAGGAACTGCTCGCCCAATTGGCCGTGCAGGTCGATGTCCAGGGAGTGCTGCTGTGCCATCATCGCGGAATATGTGCCCGTTGATCTCTTCGTTTCACCGGTTGTACATGCAAGTTCAGCACATCCTGTGGTTGAGGATCGCCGATTAGTCTTAACCTGTCGTGAATGACGTGCCGGCCGGCGTCAGATGCGCTGAATTGACGCTATGTCCACACGTTTCTTGCAGATGCTGTCCCCAATTGCTCGGAACATAGCATTCACGTCACAGATATATCGACGATATCCGCTTCGGGTCAGAAGCGGACATAGCGCTGCTCAGCCAATTGAGTCCGCTTTACCTCCAACAGCAGACAT
>DEIT01000241.1:7172-24532 GCA_002352635.1 Hyphomicrobiaceae bacterium UBA2767
GTGCCAAAAGCGGACATTCCAGCGCGGACCAGTTGAGGAAATTGTTACAGCGTTCGCTACCCACCATGGCTACCTGTCGCCAAACAGAGCGGATTTCATCAACCCGCTGTTTGTCTCACTGCCTTAGCGATCTCGCGCAAATGGCGATCCCCCGTGCCACAACACCCGCCAAAGATATCCATATGGGGATATCGATCCGACAAGTCAGCCACTTGCCCCCCAAGTTCGACGGGATCACCGTCTTCAAGATGACCCAGTTTGCACAGTGCCAACTTTTCCATCTTAGAAGCATTTGGCCGGACTCCGCGAAGTCGACTGATCCAATCCTTTTTCTCCAGCGCCGGTTCGTATTCGACGGGATGCGAGCAGTTAAGGAGGTAGAAATCAGGCGCATCAGCACCAGTCTGTTCATCAATCGCAGTGATCGCCTCCGCAAGGCTTGGTCCGGATTTTAGTCGGCATGTGCTGTCCAGCGTCAGGGCGATGGAAAGTGAAACACCAGCTTTGGCTGCGGCACGTGCGACACCCACAGCCTCCGGGATATTGTTGAACGTCATGGCGCAAGCGAAATCCACACCCGCTGATTTCAGTGTTTCCAACTGTACTGCGTGATAAACTTCCGCACTTTCGGCGGTAATGTCGGCGTTCAAGTTGTAGGCGTCGCCACGTGGACCCAAAACTCCGCCCACCAGAAGACCAGGAATCTGGTCTTTGTAGCCCTTGGCGATGTCGCGCAAAAACTCGATTGCACCAATGTTGGCATCGACCAAGCCCTGCGATGAATAGCCAAGCTTGGCCCCCCAGTCAGGACTGGCGCGATAATCCAGACCCGACAACAGAAAGGATAGTTTAAACTCGGCAGCTACGTCCAATTGTGCGCAAAACATATCACGCATAATCGACACAGCCTTCGGGTTATCCAGCAGCGGAAACATCGCAAATTCAGGCAACTCGAACCCATGGCGAAATATAAGCTCTGTTTCAGAACCACCTTCAGTGAGAAATATTTCACCAGAGCCTGATTGTGGAAGGGGGGATACAACAGGCATATCAATCCTCTGGCTGAATGTTCTGGTTGAACCGGAACCGGTTTTCGGGATCGTATTTCGTCTTGATCTCGACGAGCCGCTGGTAATTCGCCCCAAAACTGGCGCGTGTCAGTGATGCGTTGTCCTCACCGTGCCCGGGGAAATTCAAGTATGCGCGCCCATGATGGCCGAAGCGTTCGGAATTAGACCAACCTTCGCGGGACCAGGCGATGTTGGCATCATCGTCACTGAGTTCGGACCAAACACTGTCCAGCGAATACATCCAACCCATGGAACGGTCGCCAAAAGCCGTCGCGTCGGTTGCTATCTTGGCTGTTGCTCCGCCAAAATTCCACAATGATGACAGCGAATTATCAGATGGTGCAGATGCTGCATTGGCCATCGCCATATCGATCATCTCATCCGGCAGACCGGACAAATACCGGGCCTTCCAGTAGCAGCGATAATCGCCGGCAGGCATCAGCGTATCAAAGAGTTGCTGGACATCGCAGTAGTTCATCCGTCCGGAGAAATCGGTCACCATGTCCCCAAGTTCTCGCAATGGTTGAAGCAACGTCTCGCCTTCTTCTGCGTTGCCGTTGTAGACGCAGGCCAGTGTATAGACCCGTTTGCCCCAGGATTCTTCGGGAAAGTCTTCGCCTCCGGCGGTAGAAAATTCGCAAAGCGACCCCACGAAGTCACCGTGTTTGGCCAGAAAGTCACGCCAGGCGCGGATCGGGCCAGGTCCATCCTCCACAGCATAGATCGGGGCTGCGAACATGACTTCGGGGCCGATGGGATGCAGTGAAAATTCGAAGTTCACCACGACGCCGAAATTTCCACCGCCGCCTTTCAAGGCCCAGAGCAGATCGGAATTTTCATCGACGCCGGCGTGGATCAACGACCCGTCGCCCGTGACCACATCAGCGGAAATCAGATTGTCGATCGCTAGCCCGTGCTGCGCCCGCAGCCAGCCAATCCCGCCTGAAAGCGTCAGCCCCGCCACTCCCGTGTCCGAGATCAATCCTCCGGGCATCGCCAGTCCATGCGCCTGACTGGCTGCATCCACGTTACGCCAGAGCGCACCGCCCTGAACCGAGGCTACCTGGCGACTGGCATCCACATCCACACCCCGCATCAGCGTAAGGTCGATCATCACGCCACCGTCGCAGACCGCATGGCCCGCGACGTTGTGCCCGCCCGCCCGGATCGCAATTGGCAGATCTTTCGCACGCGCCCATTTGACCGCCGTGACAACATCCTTCGCATCCCGGCAGCGAGCAATGACGCCAGGCTGCCGATCAATCATCGCGTTCCAGACGGCACGCGCGTCGTCAAAACCGGCATCTCCGGGTCTGAAAATCTCTCCTCCAAATCCATCTGGGTGCAATTCGAGGGCGTCTCTTAACTTGTCCATCAGGCAATTCCTTCGCATGTTAGAGCTGACGTTATGACAGTGGAGCTAGTCGCGTCAGTGGCAGTTTGGCCAAAGCCAAGGCATACTGGACATGCGGATGTGGTGAATTTGCCAAAACCGTGCCGTTTCAGACAGTAGGGTGTTATGAAAAAGCAAAAAAGGCCGATGATCACATTGCTGGCCGCGCCTGAAACCTCGGCATCAGTGCTTTACGGTCTTTATGATGTTTTGCTTTCAGCAGGCGCGGTCTATCCAGACATGGTGACTGGCTCGCCTGGCAACGAACTTTTGGATATCCGCATCGTTTCCGCCGATGGTAAGGCATTCCACTGTATTGGAAATATTCCTGTCGAGCCACAAATGGCGATCGATCAAATTGATAATGCAGATGCCGTTGTAGTTTGTGACATGTACACGTCGATCTACGATGTGCCGAAGGGACGTTATCCACGCGAAGTTGGATGGTTGAAGCGTATGCATGAGAATGGTGCGTTGCTTACTTCAGTCTGTTCAGGCTCGCTCTTGCTAGCAGAAACTGGTCTTTTGAATGGTCGCCAAGCAACCGCACACTGGGCTTACAGAGACATGTTCCAACGCCATTTTCCCAAGATTATTTTTCGAAATGAATCTATTCTTTGCCTCGCGGCAGAGGAGGACCGTATCGTCACAGCGGGTGGCGTAAGTGCCTGGCACGATCTCACAGTTTATCTGATTGCACGGTATTGCGGATACAAACACGCGATTGAAACTGCAAAGGTTTTCCTGATCAGTGGGCATTCCGAAGGTCAATCTCCATATTCCGTCATGACACGTCCGATGGAATCTACAGACGGCCCGATTTCGGATTGCCAAGTTTGGATTGCGGATCACTATCCGATGTCCACGCCAGTTGAAAAAATGGTTGAACGCTCGGGTTTGAACACCCGCACCTTTTCGCGTCGGTTTCGGGCAGCGACGGGATTTTCACCCATAGAGTATGTGCAGGCTCTGCGGATCGAAGAAGCTAAACAGATGCTGGAAACCGACGAACTTTCGAATGACGAGGTCGGGGCTTCCGTTGGCTATGACGATCCGGCGTCCTTTCGGCGGGTGTTCAAGCGTGGGGTTGGGCTTTCCCCCGCTGCCTATCGAAAGAAATTCCAGCGAATTTCACAAATCGCAAGACCAATTGGAGCAAATTGAAAGCAGTCAGTTTGATTGTTGGCAATCAAATTGCAGCCTTATTCCCGATGAACCGAGCAGGTGAACCACTTGCCCACAATGTCCGCTTTTGGTCAGAAGCAGACATTTCGGGGCTCATTCATTTGAGTCCGCTTTACCCTCAAGAACAGACGTCGAACCGTTGAACGCCTCGTTCGGGTTCCAAAGCAAGTGAGTTCGCAAAAAGCGAATCTTTTGTTACCTCAGCCGTTACCTATGAGCGATATTGTGCTCATCGCAACGGTAGATATTTCGATAACCTATTGAAAAGAATGGTAGGCGCACGGGGACTCGAACCCCGGACCCGCTGATTAAGAGTCAGCTGCTCTACCAACTGAGCTATGCGCCTGAAATGGGTGGACAGGACGTGTACGCCCTTCACGCCTCTCCAATATCACTCTCGATGCGACCCTGTCCAGCAAGCTGAAAGTCCGGTCAGATAATACCGATCTCATGGCGCCGGAACTGAGTCCTGCGATGCACATGGGCATTCAGGACGAGACCGAAGCCAAACATCAGCGTGATCATCGAGGTGCCGCCATATGAAACGAGCGGCAGCGGAACACCCACCACCGGCACCAGCCCCATCACCATCGCCACATTGATGAAGACATAGACAAACAGGGTGATACCGACACCCGCCGCGACAAGCCGCGCAAACTGGCTGCGGCAGCGTAGTGCCATATAAACGACAGACAAAAGGACCAGCAGATAGATGATGAGCAGGCTCATGGAGCCGACGAAACCCATTTCCTCCGCGAACATCGTGAAAATGAAATCGGTGTGCTTCTCGGGCAGGAAATTGAGCTGGCTTTGTGTTCCCTGCATGTAACCCTTGCCTGTGACACCGCCAGAGCCGAGTGCGATCTTGGACTGCAGGATGTGATATCCCGCGCCCAGCGGATCCTTGCCAGGATCAATAAATGTCAGCACTCGCGCTTTCTGATAGTCGTGCAAAAGGTTCCAGACGAAAGGAACTGCTGCGAGCACGCCTACGATCCCGAAAACAAAATAGATCCAGCTGGCACCAGCCAGAAACAGCAATCCACCACCAACCGCGGCAAACAGCACCGCGGTTCCCAAATCCGGCTGCAGCACCACCAATGCCACCGGAACGGCGATCATGGCGACGGGCGTCAGAAGCGCCAACGGATTTGACACATATTTGGCTGGCAACCACTCATAGTAACGAGCAAGCGCCAGAACGAGCGCCACCTTCATGAGCTCCGCAGGCTGAAAACTGACGCTGCCGAACTGGAGCCAGCGTTTGGCCCCCCCAGACTCAACGCCGAGGATGGGCACGGCCACAAGCAGAACCAGCGCCACAACATAAACCGGGTATGCAAGCCGAACCCAAACTTTTATATCGGTGAGTGCGACAGCGAACAGCAGTCCAAGTCCAAGACAGTACCGGATTACATGGGTTTCGGCCCATGGATCGAACGATCCACCCGCAACTGAATAGAGAGCTGCCGCGCCGACGCACGCCAGACATGAAATGAGCAGAACGAACACCCAGTTAAAGGAGAGCAGCTTCTCACCAAAACTCAGACGGGGTGCTTCGAGAGGTCCAGCAAACATATCAGCCTTCTCCCCCGCCACGGTTACCGCCGGCCGTCTTGCGCACTGCGTCGCGTGCGACATAGGTCGGCTTTGATACTGGATCGCGCTCCATAAGCGCGGTCATGATATCGCGGACAACGGGCGAAGCCGCGCGTGATCCGCTTCCCCCATGCTCGACGATAGCCGCAACCGCGTAGCGCGGATTGTCTGCCGGTGCATAGCCGACAAAGAGCCCGTGGTCGCGTTGTTCCCATTTCAGGGAACTGCTCTTGCGTCCGCTCGATGCAGTGTGCACCTGCGAGGTGCCGGTCTTGCCGGCCATCTCAACTCCTGCGATCGGGATGCGCGCCCTGCCCGCGGTGCCGCCTCCCTCATTGACAACGGCCCACATGCCCTCGCGCACGACATCGAGATGTTCCTGTTTGATATCGAGCGGCTTGGCCGGTTTGACTTCTTCATCCGCGAAGGGGCGAACGATACGCGGCATCACTTCGCGTCCGGTGGCAATCCGCGCGGTCATTACCGCAAGCTGCAATGGCGTCGTCAGCACGAAACCCTGACCGATACCGGCAATAATCGTTTCGCCGCCATACCAGGGCTTGCCGAGTGTTACACGCTTCCAACCCGGCGTCGGCATAACGCCTGGCTTCTGCAAAGGCAAACCGCAATCATAGGTCTGTCCAAGACCAAGCTTGTGCCCCATTGCAGAAAGTTTCGTAATGCCAATGCGTTGCGCCACATTGTAGAAGAAAACGTCACATGACTGCTTGATCGCCTTGCGGACGCGAACCGCGCCATGCCCGCCACGCTTCCAGCAACCGAAATAGGCTTTCGAATAGGAATAGCCGCCGTGGCAGCTGAATTTCGATTTCAGTGTTATGACTCCTGCCTCGAGCCCCGCAAGTGCTGTGACCATCTTGAAGGTTGAGCCCGGCGGATACTGGCCGCGTATGGTTCGATTGGTAAACGGATCATCCTCCGCATTTGCCATCGAATTCCATTCGCCATCCTTCAAACCGTAAATGATATCGTTGGGATCGAAACTCGGCGTTGAAGCCATTGCCAGGATTTCACCTGTGCGTACGTCAAGCGCGACGGCGGCGGCCCGGCGCTCGTCTTTCAGGCGCTCCATCGCTTTGTTCTGAATGTCGCGATCGATGGTCAGCACAAGCTCACGCCCGGGCTGACTGGCATGCGTTTCAAGCTTGCGGATGGCGTGTCCGCGCGCATCCACTTCGAGCTTTATGACTCCGGCCTTGCCGCGAAGCTTCGGTTCAAAACCTTTTTCCACACCGGTTTTGCCAACACGGAAACCCGGCAAACGGGTCACCGGGTGCTCATTCACTTCGACTTTGTCGGCGGCACCCACATAACCCACGATGTGCGCCATATCGTGCCCCCCATGGTACTGGCGCACCGAAAGAATATCGGTTCGAACACCAGGCAGACCCGGGGACATCACATTGATTTGTGCGAATTTCTGCCAGCTCAGAGTGTCATCGACGACAATCGGGATATAGGGGCTCTGTTTGCGGGCAAGCCGAAGTATGCGGGTTCGTACGTTCTGGGAGATATCGATGATACGGCCAAGGCGCTTTAGTGAGTCTGAAAGGTCCTTGGACAATTCAGGCACAACAAACACGCGCATTCGGTCAATGTTCGATGCAACAGGTTCGCCAAACCGGTCGAAGATCAAGCCCCTGCTGGGTGCAAGCAACTGGATGTTGATGCGATTTTCGTCCGCCAGCAAACGGTACTTCGGTGCCTCGACAACCTGCAACTGGCGCAAGCGCCAGCCAAGCAGCCCGAACAGGCCCAGCTGCCCCGCCCCAAGCATAAGGACGCGACGGGTGAACCTCCCATTCCTGATCTTCAAATCGCTGGACCCGGACATCGCTCACCGCCGCCTTGCAAAAATCGCCATGTTCGTCAAACCAAGCGAATGGCGCATGGGCCAGGCGATAATCGGGAACAGGAAAATTGCGGTAGCGCTCGCAATCACCATGGGTTGCCAATCGATGATCCGAACGAAATAGAGTGATGCGAGCGCCCACCCGGCAACGGATACGGCAATGGCAGTTCCGGCGAACGCAACCCAGAGTCCACCGAATTCTCGCGGTGCGCTGCGGTCGCGATAGAGCCTCGCGAGTGTATGGGTCAGCAGAAAAATTGCGGCCCAGTAGCCAAGCGGTCCGGCGGTCAGGATGTCCATGACCAGACCGCCAGCAAAAACCGATAAACTTGGCAGTTCAAACCCACGCTGCACCGTGAGTATGAAGACGAGGATGATCAGCAGGAGCGGAAGAATGAAACTTGCCGTTTCAGGCAACGCCCAAGGCACCGCAGCGATAACAACTGCGACAAGAAGAACGAGGCTAGGCAGGATTTTTCTGGTCAAACGCAATCACTTCCTGACGCTCGCTTCAGCGGGCGTGCACCCGACTTTTTGCTTTAACGTGTTTGTTCCGCAGACTTGCCGCAGCTTTGTTCGGTGCGCCTCTATCTCGTTTAGACAAAACAGGCACCCTTGGGGCAGGTCCAGTGTTCTGATTGGCGACAACTGGAGAATCGTAAAACAGCACGCTCACATATTCCAGTTCACCGAGCGTGGCGTGCGTACGCACCCGGTATTTCTTGCTCGATCCGGCAATAGCTCCGATCTGCAATCCGCGTGGCAGCATTCCGCCGTGGCCTGACGTCGAGACCGTGTCACCCTTGAATACCGGGGCGCTGTCCGGCAGAAACTCCAGCCTTGGCTGATCGGCGTTGTCACCCACAAGAACCGCACGAATGGCCGCTGGACCAACAACGACTGGAATGCGGCTATTCAGGTCGTTGATCAGGATAACCCGCGCGGCAGTATCACCGGAGTGCACGACGCGGCCGACGAATCCATCACCGTTTATGACAGCATATCCGTTGCGGATACCCTGCTTGCGTCCCAGGTTGATGAGTACGCTCTTCGCGAACGGCCCGCGCGCGTCAGCGATAACATGGCCGCTCGCAAATTTCAGTGCCGTTTCCTCAACCGCATTCAAAAGCGCATTCATGTGCTCCAGCCGCCGCTCAAGACGCTGCGCCCGCAACTCCCACGCTCTCAGTGTCTGGTTCTCTTCCTTGAGGCGGTCGAGCTCTTCAAACAAGTCGAGATAATCGACGAGTTGCTCCTTGCTGCGCCGAGCGTAGATAGCTGGTTGCGATGCTGCGTGCAGGACGGGTGAAATCAGTTCAGTAAACAGTCCGCGAACTTCCCGGATATGATCGTTTTCAAGACGGCTGAAAACAAGAAGAACGAGACTCGCAAAATACAGCGCGAAAAGCAGCCAGCCGCCCATCGATGGCTTCTTGCGGCTCTGACTTGAGTATGCGGTTCTCCCGTTACGCATGAACGCTCACTCGAAAATACTGAAGCTCCGTTCTCTGGAACCGGCGCCTTCGGAGTGGCCGAGAGACGCCTGTGGTAAATCAATTGATCGCGACCCCTCCTGCCTCAAAAAAAGGACGTCGGTACTATTGTACGTGTGCCAGCAGATCTTTCAGATCTTCTGCGTTCTCCAGCGCTTGTCCGGTGCCAATTGCAACGCACTGCAAAGGATCTTCTGCAACGATGTATTTGACCCCCGTATCACGCGAGAGCTTGGTATCGATCTTGTCCAGCAGCGCACCGCCGCCAGTGAGGTAAATTCCATCCTCATAAATGTCGGCTGCCAATTCCGGTTCAATCTGTTCAAGAGCAAGGCTGACACCATCGGCGATGCGCGCGAGCGGCAGTGACAGTGCCTCCGCGATATCTGTAGGAGCAAGCGTGATTTCGCTAGGTATCCCTTTTTTCAGATCGCGTCCCTTGATGTGAATATCGATAACTTTTCCGTTGGCTCGGGCAATGGCCGTGCCTGTCTCGATCTTGATTTTTTCCGCGCTGTTCTGCCCAATCAGCAAGTTGTGATGCTGGCGGATATGGCTGACGATTGCATCGTCAAACGAGTTTCCCGCCGTCCGGATGGAGCGCGAATAGATCACACCGCCAAGGGAAACCACGGCAATGTCCGTGGTGCCGCCACCAATGTCGACGACCATCGCCCCGCGCGGCGCGGATACCGGCAGTCCAACACCAATCGCCGCAGCGACCGGTTCCTGAATAAGAAAGACTTTGCGCGCACCCGCAGAAAGCGCCGCTTCCTGAACGGCACGGCGTTCGACCGGCGTTGCGTCAGCCGGAACACAAATCATGACTTTCGGTCTTGTTAACGTCCTGCGGTTGTGCACAAGGCGGATGAAATGCTTGATCATTTCTTCCGCAGCGACGAAATCCGCAATCACACCGTCACGCATCGGCTGGACCGTCTGGACCGTTTCCGGGGTCCGGCCAAGCATATTCTTCGCTTCATGGCCGACGGCAATGACTCTTGGGGTGCTCTGATCCGTGTTGAATGCAACGACGGAGGGTTCGTCCAAAACGACGCCTCGGCCCGGCACGAAAACAAGCGTGTTTGCAGTGCCCAGGTCGATGGCCATGTCGTTCGAAAATATGCCGACGAGACCAGAAAACATCGGGATATGCGCCTCCCGTTACGCCACATGATACGCGAGCACTTGCGGACAACCCTGATGGCGCGTAGGTCATCCGCGCCCCCCACTTCGGTCCCGCATCTGCTCAGGAACTGCAGGCATCTTGAGCCATTTTCTCAGCTTGGGCAATGGAACATGCCCAGATTCACCCTCCCCAACGACAATTAAGGTTGATACGCGAAAGTTGACGCGGCTCGATTGTATTATGGTGGCGTATCAATCGGTCGAGCTATAGCCCCGCAGACAAATGAAAAACGGCCGGAGCAGATGCTCCGGCCGCCAGCAAATGTGTAGCGAATTCGCCCATGCAAAATTCTTCAGCTAAGAAGCCATCATGCTCTTGGGCGCTGTCTTTTTACGCTTAACCCGCAGCTTGTTGAGCGCGCTGACATAGGCACGAGCGGAGGCAACCATCGTGTCCGTATCCGCCCCGCGCCCGGTAACCGTCTTGCCGGCTTCCTCAAGCCGCACACTTACCTCGGCCTGAGCATCGGTTCCTTCCGTCACGGCATGCACCTGATAAAGCGGCAACCGTGCCTCGTGTGGGACAATATCCTTGATGGCATTGAAGATGGCATCGACCGGGCCATCACCACCTGCTTCACGGGTGTGTTGTGTACCGTCAACATTGAGAGTGATGGTGGCCTTCTGCGGCCCACCAGTTCCGGCGATAACGGTCAGAGCAACGACCTTGATGCGGTCATCGGCGCTGGCCATCTCGTCATCAACCAGCGCTTCAATATCCTCATCAAAGACATGCTTTTTCTTGTCGGCCAAATCCTTGAAGCGAACGAACGCATCTTCAAACGCGTTCTCCCCGAGCTCGTAGCCCATTTCCTTCAGTTTCTCGCGAAATGCGTGCCGCCCGGAATGCTTGCCCATGACGAGCGAAGATTCTTTCAGCCCGACACTTTCTGGCGTCATGATCTCATACGTCTGATTGTTCTTCAGCATGCCGTCCTGATGGATGCCGGATTCATGGGCGAAGGCGTTTTTGCCGACGATTGCCTTGTTGTACTGCACCGGAAACGCGGTCACACCCGCCACAAGCTTGGAAGCACGCGTGATCATTTCGGGATCAACGTCATTCCAGTGCGGGATAACATCATTGCGAACATTCTTGGCCATGATGATTTCTTCAAGTGCCGCATTGCCGGCGCGTTCACCGATTCCGTTGATCGTGCATTCTATCTGCCGTGCCCCGGCGCGTACGCCTGCCAACGAATTGGCGACCGCCAGGCCGAGATCATTGTGACAGTGAGTTGAGAAAATCACGTTGTCGCCGCCAGGCACCTTCTCGATCAGCATCCTGATCAGGTCATGATATTCGTCCGGCACCGAGTAACCGACAGTGTCGGGAATATTGATCGTCGTCGCGCCCGCCTTGATTGCTGCCTCGACACACCTGCACAAGAAGTCGTGCTCAGTACGTGTCGCATCTTCCGCTGACCATTCCACGTCATCGGTGTAGGTCCGCGCTCGTTGCACACTTGACGTGACAGCATCGAGGACCGCCGAAGATTCCATCTGGAGCTTGTATTTCATATGCACGGGGCTCGTGGATATGAAGGTATGGACACGCGGGCGTTTGGCATGTTTCACGGCTTCGCCGGCGCGGTCAATATCCTTGTTTCCCGCCCGCGCGAGACCCGCCACAACCGCATTCTTGGCCACCTTGGCAATCTCTGAGACCGCCTCGAAGTCGCCATTCGATGCAATTGGAAAGCCGGCCTCGATAACATCAACGCCCATTTCGTCGAGCATCTCGGCGACCTGAAGTTTTTCTTCCAATGTCATGGAGGCGCCTGGCGACTGTTCGCCATCACGCAACGTCGTATCAAATATGATGACGCGATCTTCGGCCTTGCCTTTGGCCTTGGTCGGCTTGGATTTCCTTTTCGAAGTCATTTTTCCGGTCCTGTAATTTCGCCGGGTCCATATCAAACGGACGCTCGGCTTTCCTATCGGTTCAGCTTTTAGAAGAATGTCTCCCCTGAGGACCCGTCCAGCGCATGCCGGACTGTCGGAGCTCAGGGGCTCATAAGGAGAAGCTGGCCGATTAGGAGGCCGGTGACGAGAAGCAGCAGCGCAGCCTGAATTGCCGCATCGTTCTTGCGGTTCAGTCTGGCGGCTTTTGCCAAAGGCCGGTTTGCCTTGCGCTGTCTCATCATTTTCACTCGCCCGATCAATCGGGCCCGGGCGCATCGTAATGCTCAAACAAGTAAAGCATTCACTTCTTAACGCCCCATTAACCAAAACAAGATGCGTGAAATCTAGTGTGCCCTGCCCCTGAGCGCAAGTCCAATACACCCATCGACTGGGGATCAGTCTGAGATCGCGCCTTCCATAACCGGAACAGCGTGGCCGCCGATGCGCACTTTCGTCAACTTGCCGCCTTCCATCTCGATCTCCTGAAAGATGTTGCTGACGCGCCCCATTTCGTATCCCTGCTCAACAATGCCGGAATGAACCCCGTCAGGAAGAGTATCGAACCTGGCAATCGCGCCCGCGAACGCGGCCGCGGCAGCTCCTGTTGCCGGATCCTCGGGTACGCCCATTGTGGGCGCGAACATACGCGCGTGAAATGCAGCATCCTGGTGCACGCTCTGTCGGCAGTAGAGAAAGGCGTTCGGATGGTCGTGGTCTCCAAAGGCCTCGCGCCAATGCTGAAGCTGAGGTCCAGCCCGGCCGATAACCTCCAAATTCGCCACCGGCACGAACGTGAATGGAACACCCGATGAAAACCGTGTCGGAGCGTGGTTTTCAAAACCGATTTCATTGGGCGCCAACCCAAGTGCGGCCGCCAATCGGTCATTCGGGCTGGCTGCCCCCTGTTCTTCGGGAAGGACTGGCACATCGAATTCCGCAAAGGGAGCCACACCAGGCTTAAGACGCACGCCAACGCGCACCGGCCCAACTCCCTCTTCGAGGACAATGATTGCATCTTCTTCATGGTCTGAACCGCCGAACTTCTGGAGGGCAAGGTGAATGGCAGTGCCGACCGTCGGGTGCCCGGCAAACGGCAGCTCTCTTCCGGGGGTAAAGATACGCAGCTTCGCACTGTGCGCCGGATTATCCGGCGGCAGCACAAACACAGTCTCGGACAGATTAAACTCCCTAGCAATGCGCTGCATTTCGTCACCGTCGAGCCCGGCGGCATCGGGAATAACCGCTAGAGGATTTCCAGTGAAGCGTGTGTCGGTGAAGACATCAAGCGTATGAAATGGTCTCGGCATGGCTTTCTCCTGAGGCTGCGCGACCATACTCAAATCGTGAGAGGAGACAACAAAAGAGCGCACACGCACCCAACGCGGATATGCGTGCAATCAACCAAGAGAGAAAGGGAAACGCCTAGCGGGCGGTATTCCAAAGCTTGACCGCGCCTGAGTACAGCGCGCCGCCGATGACGCAAGGCGCGGCAATTCCGGCAACGCCTGAGGCACTGGCAACAACACAACCCGTGGCAATGGCGACCGACCCGGCATAACTTGTGCGCGTCCATTCCGCATCGCCTGGGTGCTTGGCCTTTATTTTTTCGATCGCCGCTTTCGCTTCCTTATGTACGCGATCAGCGTCATAGGTTTCGGCCGCTGCAATCACTTCTTTCAGCGGCGCAACCACCTCGGGCGGTTGGTATTTGATTTCCATCTTGTACAATCCGAGGAGACCGCGATCCCGTTCAGCATTGGCGGTGAGCGTCCACTTGGCCATGTTGCCGGCCGTAATCTTTCGCACGGCATCCTTGCCTTCTTCGCTGTTAAACGCGGCGCGGAATTTGGCCCAGGAGAATTTTTTCGAACCGCGAATATCGTTGGACCAGGGCAGCGCGGATATGATCCTCAAGACCGGTGCATTGGAACCTGTGGCCGCGTAATAGCCCCATAAGGAGTCGATCACAAATGCGCCTTCATCAACACCAAGCTCGTCAAGTGTCTTCTCCTTACCGGAGATGTAGTCGTTAATCAGCGGCTTGCGCAGAGCCATGCGTTTTTCAAATTTGGACATGAGCGCCGGCCAATCAGGCAGGCCGGAATAGGCGATGGCGCGGATGATGATGCCCTGTTCCTTGGCAGGCATGGGGAACATCTGGGTAACAAGCTTTGAGGCCTGCTTTTGGTTGGAGCCCAGCACACCGGCAATAAACCCGATCAGCAGCCCGGCTTTTTCCTGGTCTTTAAACAGTCCCAACCCATGCATGGCCTTGACCGCTGCTGGAACAGCGTTCGGCTGAGGATGCTTGCGATAATCATTGATCCATTGCAGCAGACGGTCGGTATTCGCGAACCGTGCGTCATACGCATGCACCGGTACCGAAACCGTCAAAAACAAAATTGCAAATACCACGGTGGCCAAGGAACGCATTAATATCTCCCCGTACACCCCCCACCCCCGACAAAAATCGGGCAAACGGACCGCTCATTCTTGGTTTTTTCAGGATATTGAGGCGGTTACCGTTGCGGCATGGCTAAAGGAGCCAGATATTGATGTCAATTTAGTGACGATCTCATACGCAGTTATGGTTAACGCGCATGCCCCTTTTTGCGCTTTCTCAATTCCGCCGGATTGAAACGGCAAGCTGCATGGGTCAGGCGGAACCGCCCGCCCCAATTGGAGTGAAGAAGATGACCCGTAAAGCTATTTTGGTTGCCGCGATGGTCACGCTTTTTGCCGGCCCCGCGTTCGCATCTAGTTGTCCCAAGCACATGGCAGCGATTGACGCGGCCCTGCCCAGCGCCCAACTCAGCGCAGCCGATAAGTCCAAAGTCATGGATTTGCGCAAACAAGGCGAAGACCAGCACAAGGCCGGTGACCATTCATCGTCTGTGAATACGCTTGGTCAAGCCAAGAAAATCCTTGGCATAAATTAGCGTCACGCGGCACGAGACCCTGCAATTGCGGCGCGGGTTGCCCAACCCGCGCCATTTTTTTTCCCCCTTTCGGGCAACAAGCAACCACCTTTGACCGCTAGCGTCCGGCGAGAAGTGCAGGTGCGACAGATAAGGAACTGCTGCGCCGTTCACGAGGCAGAAGTAAGTGGAGTTTGATAAATGACGGGGAAATTACTGGGGCGCCTGGCCATTGTGTTGGCTGGGTTTGTTTTTGCGCTCACTGGCGGACCTGCAAACGCGGCTGACTTGGGTGGAAAAGTACCACCACCTGAACCCATCCCGATTGACATCGGCAATGACTGGGCCGGCCTCTATTTCGGCGGCCATCTCGGCGGCGTCATCGACGGAGACGAGGATGTCGTTGGCGGCCTGCAGTTGGGAAACAACTGGCAACGCGGAAATTTTGTGTTCGGCGCGGAAGGCGACATCAGCTTCGCCGATGAAACCTTCGGCACCGTCCGGGGCCGGTTAGGTGTCGCTAACCGAAAATGGTTGATTTATGGCACCGGTGGCGTGGCAATTGATGATTCCGATACCGGCTACGTCGCGGGTGGCGGTATCGAATACAAAATCGCCTCGCATATGAGCATGGGCGTTGACGCGCTCTACTATGACATTGACGACGATTTTACAGTCGTGCGCGGACGGCTCAGCTGGCATTTTGGTGGCGGCGGCCGGTAACGAGTTTTATCTATACCCTCACGGGTGGGGCAAACCGAATGGGCAAGACGCGGAGTGAAACCACTCCGCGTCTCTTTTTTTACCCGCTGCTTGCCTGAACAGTCCCTCCATAATCGCACTGAAACAACTTCCGCAATGAATCCTCCCGTGTTACCCCGGCACACCGCACGGGCGCGCAGCCAGATATCATCCGTTGCCACGCTCTCCGCGCGTTGGAACGAGGGCTGCCGCGTTGCTCAATCTCAATCCTCAAACGCTCAAAGGCGATGTATTTGGCGGGTTAACGGCGGCGGTCGTTGCATTACCGCTCGCTCTCGCTTTCGGCGTGGCATCCGGCGCAGGTGCAATCGCGGGACTGTATGGCGCAATCGCCGTCGGATTCTTTGCGGCTGTATTCGGCGGAACGCCTGCGCAGGTTTCCGGTCCCACAGGACCGATGACGGTCGTCATGGGCGGCATTGTCGCAATGCACGCCGATACCCTGCCGGAAGCCTTCAGCATCGTTTTTCTTGGCGGTGCGCTTCAGGTCGTTTTCGGCCTCATCCGGGTTGGCCGCTACGTATCCTATACGCCCTATTCGGTCGTCTCCGGTTTCATGTCCGGAATCGGCGTCATCATAATACTCATTCAAATCCTGCCGCTCTTCGGACTATCCACCGCATCCGGGGGACCAATTGGCGCCATTTCTGCATGGCCGATGATCGCGGTGAGTATGGATGTCCAGGCGCTGGAAATTGGTTTGGTGTCCCTCGCCATCATGATCTTCTGGCCCAAAAAATTTCAGGCGCTACTCCCATCCCCGCTGGCCGCACTGATTGCGGGTACGCTTCTGGGTATTCTGGCGCTTCCTGCAGCGCCCGTCATCGGCACTGTGCCAACGGGTTTGCCGAAACTGGTCATGCCGGTGTTCAATCCAGCCGACCTTGTGCCCATCGTCAAGGCGGCCCTGATCTTGGCCTTGCTCGGCTCCATCGACAGCCTGCTCACCTCGCTTGTCGCCGACTCGATCACCCGCACTCGCCATAATTCGAACCGCGAACTTATCGGCCAGGGTATCGGCAACATGGTTGCGGGTTTGATCGGCGGTCTGCCAGGTGCAGGTGCTACGATGCGTACGGTCGTGAATGTACGGGCCGGCGGGCGCACACGCATGTCAGGTGCACTACACGCGCTGATCCTGCTGGCGCTCGTGCTGGGTTTGGGGCCACTTGCCGAACGCGTTCCTCACGCTGCCCTCGCCGGCATTCTGCTCAAGGTCGGTTGGGACATTATTGATTGGGGGTATCTGCGCCGGTTCAGGCGCGCGCCACGTGACAAATTCATTGTCATGTTGGTGACGCTTGTGCTGACCGTCTTCGTGGATCTTGTGACGGCGGTCGCCGTCGGCATTATTCTGGCGAGCTTCGTCACCGCGCGTTGGCAGGAGCAGGAACAACTACAGGGCATTACAACCCTTGCCCTGCCAACAGGGGACAACCCGCTGACCGAGGCAGAGCGCCGGGAACTCCGCAAGGCAAATGGCGACGTTGCGGTCGTGTTGCTGCGAGGTTCGTTCTCCTATGCGTCAGCGCGGGAGCTTGCTGCTCGCGTTGGTGCAGAGGCTTCCGGACACAAGGCCGTCATTTACGATTTCTCCAAAGCAGCCCATGTCGATACCAGTGCGGCGCTCGCCGTTGAGGAGTTGATCGAGCAAGCCCAGGAGGAGCAAGAGACGTGCTTCATTTCCGGATTAAGCGGGCCCGCCAAAACAACATTGCGTTCGCTCGGCGTGCTGGACGCTATTCCGGAAGACCAGCAGTTCGCAGAGCGTAAAGACGCGATCGAGGCCGCCGTCAAGTCAGCACTCGCCAAATAAAAAACGCCCAGGCAGTGCGCCCGGGCGTTGCAAATGAATTCCGGTGCTTGAGTTGGCTAGTTCTTGTCCTTGTCGACAAGTGCACCTTCGGAGATCCACGGCATCATACCGCGCAGTTGTGCACCAACCTCTTCGCACTGATGCTGATCAGCCGCCAG
>DEIT01000241.1:24581-27930 GCA_002352635.1 Hyphomicrobiaceae bacterium UBA2767
AAGAATTTCTTTCATACGAACTTTGGTCTCGGCATTGATGACGCGTGGCCCCGACACATACTCACCAAACTCTGCCGTGTTCGAGATCGAATAGTTCATATTGGCGATACCGCCCTCGTAGATGAGGTCAACGATGAGCTTCATTTCGTGCAGGCATTCGAAATAAGCCATCTCCGGCGCATATCCTGCCTCAACAAGAGTTTCGAAGCCGGCGCGCATGAGTTCCACAGCGCCACCACACAGTACGGCCTGCTCGCCGAACAGGTCGGTCTCGCATTCTTCCCTGAACGTTGTCTCGATGATGCCGGCACGGCCGCCGCCGATCGCCGCCGCATAGGACAACGCCAGATCATGACCGTTTCCTGAGGGGTCTTGTGCGATGGCCATAAGACAAGGCAAACCCGCGCCGCGCACATATTCCGAACGCACGGTGTGGCCTGGGCCTTTCGGAGCACACATGAGGATGTCGAGATCGGCTCTTGGCATAATGAGATTGAAATGAACATTGAGACCGTGAGCAAAGAACAGTGCTGCACCTTTGGTCATGTTGTCGTGCAGGTGGTCAGTATAGATATCGGCCTGCAACTCGTCCGGAGTCAGCATCATCATGACGTCAGCCCATTTCGCGGCATCCGCGACTTCCATGACCTTGAGGCCCTCGCCTTCCGCCTTTTTGACCGAGCTTGAGTCCGACCTGAGCGCCACGACCACATCCTTGATGCCTGAATCGCGCAAATTCAGTGCATGCGCATGGCCCTGGCTGCCATAGCCAATAACGGCCACCTTCTTAGACTTGATGAGATTGAGATCGGCATCGCGATCGTAATACACGCGCATGTTACATGCCCCTTATTCGTTCTGAGTTTAAGTGTTTGAATTCAGTTGAGTGATCTTGGCTGTTATCTTTACATCGCTTCTTTGCCGCGGCCAATGGCGGCAATGCCCGTACGTGCCACTTCGACGAGGCCGAGCGGCTGCATGAGCGTGATAAACTGCTCGATCTTGTTAAGACGGCCTGTAATCTCGAATACGAAATGCTCTGTCGAAGCATCGATCACCTGAGCGCGGAAGGCTTCCGCGAGACGCAATGCCTCGACGCGCGCATCTCCCTTGCCGGCGACCTTGATCAGAGCAAGTTCCCGCTCCAGGGGATTTCCAGTACGCGACAGATCAGTGACATTGTGCACAGGTACCAGGCGTTCAAGCTGATGGATGATCTGCTCGATGACCATCGGCGTGCCCGTCGTGACCATCGTGATACGCGACAGGTGCGACTCATGCTCGGTTTCGGACACGGTCAACGAGTCGATATTGTATCCACGGCCCGAAAACAGACCAATGACCCGCGCGAGAACGCCAGGCTCATTGTCGACCAGCACCGACAGCGTATGGCTCTCGACCGTCTGCGTAATCGTTTGACTCTGATAGTGACTTTGCGCGGGTGACGTACTCATGGATTTGGCCATACCTGAACTGTTTGAAATTCTTTGCTGCGTCGTGTTGTCCGAATTCGATCGCGATAAGGCATGACCGGATCGCGGAGAATGAAGGTGTCGACCTAAACCAATACTTTCCCTTCCTCGGAAATGGCTTCCTTGATGTTATCCTCCGTTTCCGCATCGCCGAGCAACATGCTGTTATGCGCTTCGCCGGACGGGATCATCGGGTAACAGTTGGCCACCTGATCGACAACGCAGTCGAAGATGACCGGCCTTTTCACCTTGATCATTTCCTGGATTGCCGCGTCCAGCTCGCTTGGCTTCTCTGTGCGGATACCAACGCACTGATAGGCCTCAGCCAGTTTGACGAAGTCCGGCAGCGCTTCGGTATAGCTGTGGGCGTAGCGGCCACCGTGCAGCAACTCCTGCCACTGGCGGACCATACCCATATACTGGTTATTCAGAATGAAGATCTTGATCGGCAAATCATGCTGAACCGCCGTCGACATTTCCTGCATGTTCATCAGCACCGATGCCTCGCCGGCGATATCGATGACCAGCGCATCGGGATGCGCCTTTTGAACACCGACAGCCGCCGGCAGACCATAACCCATGGTGCCGAGACCACCACTTGTCATCCAGCGGTTCGGTTCCTCGAAATGAAAATGCTGTGCGGCCCACATCTGGTGCTGGCCCACTTCGGTGGTGATGAAAGTGTTTTTGTCCTTCGTCGCCTCATAAAGCCGCTCGATCGCATATTGCGGCATGATCACGTCGTCGCGATTCTTGTAACTGAGGCTCTTGCGCGCGCGCCATTCGTCGATCTGCGCCCACCATGCCTTCATGGCATTGGTATCGACTTCCGGTGTACGCGCCTTCCACACGCGGATGATTTCCTCAAGAACATGTCCGACATCACCAATTATGGGCAGGTCTACATGAACGTTCTTGTTGATGGATGAAGGATCGATATCGATATGAATTTTCTTCGAACCCGGCGAAAACGCATCAAGGCGCCCGGTGATCCGATCATCAAAGCGCGCGCCGATGCAGACCATGACGTCGCAATCATGCATCGCCCAGTTGGCCTCATAGGTGCCGTGCATGCCGAGCATGCCAAGCCACTCCTTGCCCGATGCCGGGAACGCCCCGAGCCCCATCAAGGTCGACGTAATCGGGAAACCGGTGAGCCGGACGAGTTCGCGTAGCAACTGGCTCGCGCCAGGCCCTGAGTTGATGACACCACCGCCTGTATAAAGGAGCGGCTTCTTTGCACCTGCCATGAGTTCCACGGCTGCCCGTATCGCGTCCTGGCTGCCCGTAACCGTGGGTCGGTAGGTTTTATGCTTTACGTTCGAAGGGCCGACATACTCACCCGACGCAAACTGGATATCCTTGGGGATATCGACCACCACCGGACCGGGCCGCCCCGCTGTCGCGACGTAAAATGCCTCATGCATTACCCGCGCCAGGTCATTGACGTCCTTGACCAGGTAATTGTGCTTGGTGCAGGGCCGCGTGATACCGACCGTGTCACACTCCTGAAAAGCGTCGTTACCGATAAGATGGGTCGGCACCTGACCGGTTAGGCAGACGACCGGAATGGAATCCATCAGTGCGTCGGTAAGGCCGGTCACTGCGTTGGTAGCTCCAGGGCCGGACGTGACGAGAACGACGCCCGGTTTCCCGGTCGAGCGGGCATAGCCTTCAGCCGCATGGACCGCGCCCTGCTCATGGCGCACGAGAATATGCTGGATGCCCTCCTGCTGGAAAACTTCATCATAAATCGGCAATACCGCGCCGCCGGGATAGCCGAAGATATGCTCCACACCCTGATCAGCCAATGCTTTCAGGACCATCTGTGCCCCGGTCATTTCGCGTGCCATTTACCTATGCTCCATCAAGAATAC
>DEIT01000141.1:0-3318 GCA_002352635.1 Hyphomicrobiaceae bacterium UBA2767
TTACCACTTGGCTACGCCCCAAAAACTTGCTGCTGCAAACAACACGCTTGAATTCGCGCAAGAGCACATTGGCGGACCTTATATGAGAAGCGCCTAGAGACGACAACTCCGCTTTGTCTGATTGCCAACGCGCTCGTCTCAGTCTGAGAATACAGTCGAATTGTTTAGAACAGATTCCATTGTTCGGTCGAAAACGCAACGCATGATATGGTTATGGCCGGCGCGGCTAGGGGGAGCAACTCAAGGCAGTTCGTCATGGATCCTTTTGAGAGCATGGACCGGAAGCTTTTTGTAGGTGCAATTTTGCTTGCCTGGTATGTCGCCTTCAAGTCTCTCGGTCTGTTTTAGGGCATCTCATACCGTTGCTTGCGGGGCAAACAGACCAACGCTATAACTCGCAGGCCCTCAGGGACAATCAAGGCGGAGTGTGGCGCAGCCTGGTAGCGCACCTCGTTCGGGACGAGGGGGTCGCAGGTTCAAATCCTGCCACTCCGACCAATGATTTCAATGGGTTCGGGGCCTAATGGAAGTACCCGACTTCCTATATTGGCTCCGGTAAAACCAACACCAGACAAAGGCTTGTCGATGACCACGCCCGGCCCGAGCGAAGAACGCGCCTCCAAGCTTGCATTCAGAACTGAAATGAACTTCGACTACGGAGTAGCGAGCGAGGTTGCGCCCGGCGTGCGCCGGATCGTCGCAAACAATCCTGGGCCATTCACCTACAAGGGCACCAACACATACATCGTGGGACACGGGGATGTCGCCGTCATTGATCCCGGTCCAGATGATGCGGCGCATTTAAAAGCGCTCAGCGAAGCACTCAGGGGCGAACGGATCACCCAGATCCTGATCACGCATACGCACCGCGACCACACTGAGGCAGTCGTTCCGCTTAAGGACTATTCCGGTGCACCGGTTCTGGCATTTGGCAATACGGGGAAAGAACGCGGCGCGCGCACGACAAGTCCGTCAGGCAAAGCCTTTGTCGATCTGGAGCTTGCGCCTGACGAGATTCTGAAAGACGGAGATACAATCAAAGGTGGTGACTGGGCCTTGGATGCCATCCACACACCAGGCCACGCGCCGGATCACCTTTGTTTCGCGTTTGTCGGCCAACGCACGGTATTATCTGGCGACCATGTTATGGGATGGAACACCACCGTTGTTGCGCCTCCTGAAGGAAGCATGGCGGACTATATCTCGTCTCTGGAGCGGCTGCTGGACCGTAATGACAAGGTTTTCCTGCCCGGACACGGGGGGCGAATTGAAACGCCGAGACGGGTTGTTCGAGCCTATCTCATGCACAGAAAAATGCGAGAATCAGCAATTTATGGCTGCCTTGAAAGCGGCGACCGTTTTATTCCCCAAATTGTCCCCAAAATTTATGGGAGTCTCGACGCGAAGCTCGCGCCCGCGGCCGCACTATCGGTGCTTGCACACCTGGAGCACCTCGTGGACCGAGGCCTTGTTGAATGCGAAGAGCTTCCTGCTGCAATTCACTCAGCCTTTTCAATTCCTCCTTCCTCGCCTCTTCCCTGAGTTTGGCGAGACGGGCCTCTTCTTCCTTCTTCGCTTTCGCCCGCAGTTCACGTACGCGTTTTTGCTGTTCACGCGCGTCTTTTGCGCGTTTCGCCAACGCCACCTCAAGCGCCTGACGCTCGCCTTTTTCGAGACCTGCCTTCACTTCCTTGAACAAGCGCTCAATTCGTTTGGCATTGGCTCCAAAGTCATGATCGCCGTGACGGGAGGCAGAACGGACATCGATACGCGAATCATTGGTGGTCGCCGCGACGCGTATGACAACATCGTCGGCGTAGCCCATGAGCAGCGTTCTTGCGACCGCTTCGATATGACCCGGACTTTCCCCTTTGGGTTTGCGCTCATCGACTATTTGCCAGTCAAGGCGAACTACCGCTTCCCGCGCCAGGTCAAAAGCTTCCTCAGTGGATCGTTCAAGGACCATTGGCCGAACATCCGGATATGCGGCAAGTTGCAGTTCGTAGGTCTTTGCGCCGGGGTAAGTTGTCGGATTTGCATCTTTGTCCCGCAAAACTGCGACGCGCTCGAATTTCGGAGGCGATTGCGCATCCGTCGTAATGTCATTGATCTTGGGCCGGGCCAGAAGGTCGGGAAGGTAGAGCATCGGCCCCACCATAAGAGCGATACCGATGAAGGCGCCCGCGGCTGCGTGCCCGCCACCCAGCAACCCCTGCTGCCAGATACGAACAAGCGCTGCTCCTGCGAGCACACATGCAAACAGGCCGCCCAATGCGCCGAGACCCAGCAAATTGGTCGCGACCTTCGCACCAAGCAAATCGAAGCGATGGAGCACCAGGGAGATGATCACCACCTGCGCGGAAAAAATCGCCACGCGGCGGCTCCAACGTGCCTGCTTTGACTCTCTTTGCAGTAGTACGGCGGTCATTTCCAGTCCCGTGTTTGCGGAAATCACATCTTAGCGCAGAATTGGCAGTAGTGCAGAATTCGGACCTTCTCGTGACTAATTACGGCCCTTGAATCCAGATAATGTGTGTGGCGCAGTGACACAATGGTTGCAAAGCATCTATGCGACAATCATGAATGACATTATTGCTAAGTCCATGATCCTTCTGAAGCACTGCACCTGAAAAGAGGCAACGCAATGTCCCCCTTGTCGAACGCCCAAACGCGCGATATCGAGACCCTCATTCATCCCTACACAAACTTGGATGCCCATAGGCAACATGGGCCCACGATCCTTGAGAGTGGCAAGGGCATCTACGTATTCGATAATGAAGGCAAGCAATATATTGAGGGCATGGCCGGGCTATGGTGCACCTCCCTTGGCTATGGCAATGAGGAGCTGATTGAGACAGCGCGCGAGCAACTTTCCCGCCTGTCGTTCAGCCACCTGTTTGGCGGCAAGTCTCATGATCCGGCGATCGCTCTGGCGGAAAAGCTGAAGGAGATATCTCCTGCGCCCGCCTCCAAGGTTCTCTTCAGCTGTTCAGGCTCAGAAGCCAACGACACGCAAATCAAGCTCGCCTGGTACTACAACAATGCGCGCGGGTTACCTCAAAAGAAGAAAATCATCTCGCGCCAGCGTGGCTATCATGGCGTCACCATTGCCACCGCAAGCCTCACCGGCCTACCGGCAAATCACGCCGATTTTGACCTGCCCATTGATGGCATCCTGCATACGGCCTGCCCACACTATTACCGCGAAGCGGAACCAGGCGAGAGCGAGGGCGAATTTTCAACCCGGCTCGCGACTGAGCTTGAAGACCTGATCGAACAGGAAGGTCCGGACACCATCGCCGCTTTCATCGCCGAACC
>DEIT01000141.1:3464-11092 GCA_002352635.1 Hyphomicrobiaceae bacterium UBA2767
TGGGTGCCGTGACCGTGTCTGAGGATGTCTATCAGGCAATGTTGGATGAAAGCCGCAAGATCGGCGTGTTCGGGCATGGCTATACTTATACCGGCCACCCGCTATCGACAGCGATCGGACTGAAAACGCTTGAGATCTATGAGCGTGACAACACGGTGGGCCATGTCCAGTCCGTTGCGCCGCGATTCCAGGCGCGTATTCAATCCCTGTCATCACATCCGCTGGTGGGACACACACGAGGGGTCGGGCTGATTGGCGCGGTTGAACTTGTTAGCGACAAGTCCTCAAAGGAACCATTCGATGCAAAACAGGGCGTGTCGGCGCGTGCGGCGCAAATGTGCCAGGAGGAAGGTGTCATCGTTCGAAATATCTTCGGTGACGCGCTGGCATTTTGTCCGCCCTTGATCATTACCGAGGCGCAGATCGACGAGATGTTCGATGCCGTCGAGCGTGGTCTCGACCGGACTTTGGACCAGCTGAAAGCGGCGGCCTGATCAATCCGACGATATCCCGTTTACGGTTCGTTAGGGGGTTTGATTCGAATCCTATGGTCTGGGAACCCTTTTGGGGAGAGATTGATCCGGGCGGGCGGCTTTATGTTGGATCAATCAGGCGGGTCGAAAACAAATGTCGAAACACAGTATCGCGTATCGCGGCTTGAAAGCTGCGGCATTGATAACGGGCGCACTCCTGACTTGCGGGTTCACTTTCAAGCCTGGTGGTCCGCCTGAGCTTCATTTCAAGGAATACAACGCCCCGCCACCTCGCGGTAACAAGATTACGGTGTGCCATGCACATGGATGCCAGAAACAGGAGACCTTCACCTTTACCAGTGCTGACATCAACGATCTGGCGGTATTGATGGATTACACCCGCTCTTCGGATACACCACTGGGCGAGCGCAGGGCAGTTGGATATGCCATCGCATGGATGGAACGCCGTGTCGGACCAGCAACGGGTACTGCGAAAGACCGAGCCAGCCTTGGGTTTTTCAACGCGAGTGGTCAGCTTGACTGTGTCGACGAAGCGACCAATGCGACAAGTTATCTCATGGTCCTGGAGAACAACGGCCTGTTGCGCCATCACACCGTGATCCGACCGTTCTCCAAGGCGAGCTTCTTCCGCTGGCCCCACTTTGCCGCGATGATGAAGGAGCGCCGTTCGGGCCGGGTCTATGCCGTTGATTCCGGCGTTGGACCGAACGGGACCAACCCGGCCATCCTGCTCGCGTCGAAGTGGTACATCAATGACGGCATCGATGCTCCGGCATCGCCTCCCGCCAGAAGGGTTGCTGCGGCGGGCCAACGGCCACCGGTTCAAGAACAGCAGGCGGACGATCTTGGCCTGCTGGTGCAGAGTATTCTCAAGGAACAATAGTCCGATTGGCCGCGCATCTGCGACAAGATTAGCGACCGGGCGGGAATTAGACGTGTTGCCCGCCGTTGATGTGAAGCTCCGCACCGTTCACATAGCTCGACTGGTCTGAGCACAGGAAGTAGATGGCCTTTGCCACCTCTTCGGGTTCACCGAGCCTGCGCATCGGAATGTCCTCATCGACGATCTTATCCGTGCCCGGTGACAGGATCGACGTGTCGATCTCACCGGGAGAAATGGCGTTCACGCGAATGCCCAGAGGTCCGAAATCTGCGGCCATTTCACGGGTAAGCGACGCAAGCGCTGCCTTGGATGTCGCATAGGCGGCTCCGGCGAACGGATGGACACGGCTGCCGGCAATCGACGTAACATTCACCACCGCACCCTTTGCCAGTTCGAGTTCATCAATCAGCCCGCGCGCAAGTGTAATAGGCGCAAAGAAGTTGACGCGAAAAACTGTCCGCCAATCCTCCATCGGCATGTCAATTGCCCCGAGGCGTTTGCCACCCTCGCCCTTCGGTGAAATTGCCGCATTATTGACCAGCGCATTGAGACGCCCGCCCTGATCCAGAAGCCGCTGTTTCATGTCTTGCACCGCTTGATCGGTATTCTCGGGATCGGAAAGATCCACCTGGATATGGTCCTCCGGCCCGGCTTCCCACGGGCAGTCCTCAGGAAAGGCATGCCGCGAGCAGGTGATGACCCGCCAGCCGGCACTGGAAAAACGCTTGACCGTAGCGTGGCCGATACCCCGGCTGGCGCCGGTCAGAATGAGCGTCTTGCGGTCTTCATTCGCGATACTGGTCATGTCCTATCCGCTTCTGTCGCGCGTGCGCCAATGATGCCGCCGCGGAAAATTTTCTCAAGGGTAGAGCCGGGTCCTGGACCATGGCTTATGTTCCGATGCCCGGCGAAACACCACCCTGTCATGCAGGCGGAAAGGCCTGTCATGCCAAAACTCCATTTCATACGGTGTCAGACAAAAACCGGACCAGTATCCCGGCCGCGGCACCTCCCCGACGCCGTATTTGGCAGCAAATTTGGCAACTGCCTTCTCCAATGCAAACCGGCTCTCAAGCGGGCGCGACTGCTGGGACGCCCATGCACCAATGCGACTGCCTCGCGAACGGCTTGCGAAATATGAATCCGCCTCACCGTCGCTCACCGGCATGATATCTCCGCGAATGCGAATCTGGCGCCGCAGGCTTTTCCAGTGAAAACACAACGCAGCTTTCGGATTCGCATCGAGCTCGAGACCCTTGGCGCTTTCCAGATTGGTGTAGAACACAAATCCGCTGTCTTCGATACCTTTCAGCAGAACCATGCGAACATTGGGAAGACCCGATTTGTCTACAGTGGCAAGCGCCATGGCATTTGGATCGTGTGGTTCGTGAGCTTCCGCGTCCTTCATCCATTCCATGAAAAGCGCATTCGGATCTTCCTGCTCGCCGAAGTCCTCCGCCTGTGGCCCGGCATAAAATTCGCTGTCTGGCTCTTTGGTCATAACTCGCGCCAATCACGCGATTTGCCTGAGATTTTCACTCCGGCACACGCGTTTACCGTTTGCTCACCCTGATAGCGTAAGAATGGGGTGTTTGATAGTGCAGTCGCGCTATCGCCGCGTTTGAGTACACGGGGACAATTAGTAATGCGTATGTTCCACTGCAGGATTCTGCCTGCCTTTTCAATTCTTGCCACTGTCTGTTCCGCCGGGCAACTGACCGGTGAAGCCGCCGCCGCACAGGTCAATGGGTCGGCACAAAAATCCGTCGTTACAGCGCGACCCGCGCCACCCGCACCGCAGGTAAATCCTGTTCGCCGGTTTACACAGTTGCGTGCCCAACTTCGCTATGGCGACCAGGTCGTCGCCATGCGCGCGCTGCATCTGGCCCTCTCGCAGGTGCCAGACGGAGGCGCCTTTGTGTGGCGCAAGAAGAGCCGCTCCCTGAAAGGCGTGATCCGGCCCAGCAAGCCGTTCCGCAATGAAGGTGGCCAAGTCTGCCGCCACGTTGTTTACGCACTGGCGCTCGGCGGGTACAGCAAGCAAATTGAAGGTATTGCTTGCCGGCAAAATGATGGCCGCTGGCAACTGTAACGCCCGGTTGCGGCGACAAGCTGTCGTCAAACCCATATGATCGAGAAATAAAAAGACACAAAACGTGTCTTACCGCACACCGGTGCCGGAGCGTACATCCTAGACCCTCGAATGCATTTATGTACGATGAGTGGTTGTGCTACTGGCTCGTTGGGGGCAAGTCATGAGCGAACAAGGAACATTGATGGCGGGAAAGCGCGGCCTGATTATGGGTGTCGCGAACAACCGTTCCATCGCCTGGGGCATCTGCAAGGCATGCCACGCCCAGGGAGCCGAAATTGCTCTCACCTATCAGGGCGATGCGCTCAAGAAACGGGTGGTTCCTCTTGCTGAGGGAATCGGCTCCACGCTCATCCTTCCATGTGACGTAACCGATACAGCCAGTCTCGATGCCNNTCTTTGACGAAATCGGCAAGGCGTGGGGGAAATTGGATTTTCTGGTTCACGCCATTGCCTTCTCGGACAAAGACCAGCTTGACGGACGCTATGTCGACACAACGCCAGATAATTTCGACAAGACTCTCGCCATCTCTTGCTATTCATTCACAGCCATCGCCCAGCACGCGGAAAAGCTTATGAATGAGGGTGGTTCATTGTTGACCCTGACCTACTACGGCGCAGAAAAAGTGATGCCCCATTACAATGTCATGGGTGTCGCGAAGGCGGCCCTTGAAGCAAGCGTGCGCTACCTGGCCGCCGATCTCGGGCAGAATGGAATCCGCGTGAACGCGATCTCTGCAGGACCGATCAAAACCCTCGCGGCGTCCGGCATTTCCGACTTTCGCTATATCCTCAAGTGGAATGAATATAATTCGCCGCTCAGGCGCACCGTTTCGATTGACGATGTCGGCGGTGCGGGAATGTATCTGCTTTCGGATCTGTCGCGCGGGGTAACCGGCGAAGTCCACCATGTCGACGCGGGCTATCATGTGGTCGGCATGAAAAATGAAGATGCGCCGGATATTTCGGTCGACAAGGATTGAATACGGCCCCAACCCGCATGCCCCTCATCTATTTTATTCGTCACGGCCAAACCGACTGGAACGCGCAACGTCGGCTCCAGGGGCAACGTGACATTCCCCTCAACGATACCGGGCGAGCGCAGGCCGCTCGTAATGGACGAAAACTCGGCGAGACAGTCGTCCACCCGGATCAATTTGAATTTGTTGCAAGCCCCTTAAGCAGAACCCGCGAGACGATGGAAATCGTGCGCCGGGAAATGGGTCTACCGCTGCATGGTTTCCGTACGGACCCAATTCTCAAGGAAATCAACTTCGGGCGCTGGGAAGGGTTTACTATGGACGAGCTGAGCGCCGAGGACCCCGATGCCGCAAAGGCTCACTCAGCAGACAAGTGGAATTCGAATGCACACGGCGGAGAAAGCTACGCAATGCTCTCGCAACGGGCGGCAGAATGGCTCCAGTCGGTCGATCGTGATTCAATCATCGTTTCACACGGTGCATTCAGCCGTTGCCTGCGTGGTCTCGTTCTGAAGCTTGAACAAAAAGAGACAATTGATCTGGATGTTCCTCAAGACAGTTTTTTTTCGATTCAGCAAAATCAGATCAATTGGCACTAGGGCACAGCTCCACTGTTTGACGCCCCTCATCGGCTCGACTAGAAGGGCCAGTAGGTATAACGGGCGAATTCCCCATGTCTCACAACAGTTTCGGTCATCTGTTCCGCATCACCACCTGGGGCGAAAGCCACGGGCCCGCAATCGGCTGCGTGGTAGACGGCTGCCCGCCAGGCATCGAATTTACCGAGGCGGAAATTCAAACCTATATGAACAAGCGCCGCCCCGGCCAATCCCGCTACACGACCCAGCGCAAGGAACCGGACACGGTGAAAATCCTGTCCGGCGTTTTTGAGGACGATGCCGGCAAGCAGGTCACGACCGGCGCGCCCATTTCGCTCGTTGTTGAGAATGTGGATCAGCGCTCCAAAGATTATTCCGAGATCAAGGATACGTTCCGCCCCGGTCACGCCGACTTCACCTATATGGAGAAATACGGCATTCGCGATTACCGTGGCGGCGGACGGTCTTCAGCACGGGAAACTGCGATGCGCGTGGCCGCAGGTGCCATTGCGCGAAAGGTTGTGCCGGGTTTGAGCGTCCGCGCGGCAATGGTGCAGCTCGGGCACAATGCCATAAACAGAGACAACTGGGACTGGGACCAGGTTGACCGGAACCCTTTCTTTTCCCCTGACCATGACGCCGTGCAGGGATGGGCGTCCTATCTTGATGGTATTCGCAAGAGCGGCTCCTCCTGTGGTGCAATCATTGAGGTGGTTGCGGATGGCGTGCCGGCAGGCCTTGGCGCACCGGTTTACGGAAAACTGGACCAGGACATTGCATCCGGCCTGATGAGCATTAACGCAGTCAAAGGCGTGGAAATCGGTGCTGGCATGGGCGCTGCTGCTCTCACAGGCGAAGAAAACGCAGACGAGATCCGTATGTCCAAGGATGGGAAGCCGGAATTCCTTTCCAACAATGCAGGCGGCATTCTCGGCGGCATTTCCAGCGGTCAACCGGTGGTCGCACGCTTTGCTGTGAAACCAACGTCGTCCATCCTGACACCCCGCAAAACCATCGATGCCCATGGCAATGAGACGGAAATCTCTACCAAGGGCCGCCATGATCCATGCGTTGGTATCCGAGCCGTCCCTATCGGCGAAGCTATGGTGGCACTGGTGATCGCCGACCATTATCTGCGCCACCGCGCGCAAACCGGAAAAGGCTGACACCATGTCGCTTGAGGACGTCAAAGCGCTGCACTTCGACGTTTTTGGAACCGTCGTCGATTGGCGTTCAAGCGTTATTGCAGAGCTTGAAGCCTTCGGCGAACGTAAGGGTGTAACAGCCGATTGGATCCAGTTTGCTGATGACTGGCGCGACATGTATCAGCCCTCGATGGACGCGGTTCGCCGTGGCGACAGGGAGTGGCGTTCGCTCGATACACTCCACCGCGAAAGCCTGATCACCCTCATCTCGCGCTACAACATCACCGGTCTGACCGAAGAGGAAATCGACCATCTGAACAAGAGCTGGCATCGCCTCGCACCTTGGCCGGATTCTGTCGAAGGACTCACCCGTCTCAAAAAGAAATACATTCTCGCCACCCTTTCGAATGGCAATGTCGCGCTGCTCGTGAATATGGCGCGCAACGGGGGCTTGCCCTGGGACGCAATCCTGGGCGCGGAAGTCAATCACGCTTACAAGCCCCTGCCCCAGTGCTATCTCGGCAACGCCCGGTTCCTCGACCTGCAGCCATCGCAATGCATGCTGGTCGCAGCCCACAATGGTGACTTGGCTGCCGCCCGAACTCTTGGCTACCGTACGGCATTTATCTCCCGTCCGTCCGAATATGGTCCCAATCAGGACAAGGACAGGAAAGCAGAGAGTGACTGGGATATCGTCACCGATTCCATGAACGGCGTCGCGGACGCGCTTGAGTGCTGATGGCTGAATACAAGCGCATCGTCCTTCTGAGCGGTGCCGGACTTTCCGCGGAGTCCGGCCTCTCCACATTCCGGGACAAGGGCGGCATCTGGGCCAAACATCGCATTGAGGACGTCGCAACGCCGGAAGCCTTTGCGCGCGACCCTGAAAGCGTTTTGGAATTCTACAACACTCGACGGCAGGGAGCGGCAGGGGTTAAACCGAATGCGGCGCATGAGGCACTCGCTAGACTTGAGAAAGAGCATCCGGGCGAAGTCCTGACTGTAACGCAGAATATCGACCCATTGCACGAGATGGCCGGCACCCGCCGTCTGATCCATATGCATGGGGAAATTCTCAAGGCGCTCTGCGCCCATTGCGGTGCCAAAGAGCCGTGGGAGGAAGACCTTTCGACAGACATGGTCTGCCAGATCTGCGAGGAGTCCGGCGGCATGCGCCCCGACGTCGTGTGGTTCGGAGAGATGCCCTACCGCATGGAGGAAATCTACCAAGCGCTCACCGTATGCGATCTTTTCATCTCAATTGGCACAAGCGGAAACGTCTACCCCGCAGCGGGGTTTGTAATGGAGGCCAAGCAGGCAGGCGCCCATACGGTCGAGCTCAATCTGGAACCTTCTGAAGGCGCGTCCCTGTTCGCTGAAGCAATCCACGGGCGCGCGACCGAAGTTGTGCCGGCTTACGTCGAAAAACTCTTAA
>DEIT01000192.1 GCA_002352635.1 Hyphomicrobiaceae bacterium UBA2767
CCCGCCCCTACCAGCCGAGGCGAATACCGGCTTTGCCGCCGACACCGACGACGTCGTCGCCGAAGGTCACGTCGACCTTGGCAAACAGCGATGTCGAGTTGGCCGGGTTGGTCAGGTTCACGCCGCCGGAAACCTCGCCCCATACGTCGTCGAGGTCGTCCTTGAAGCGGAATGTCGTGCCGTTGGAGACGACGGTGGCCTTGTTGTCACCGGAGAGGTTGCCCCACAGGCTGCCAATGACGAAGGTCTCGAGCGTCGCCTCTTCCCAGATCTTGCGTGAGGTGCCGGCCCTGAGCCCGAGACGCCCGCGCACATTGGCATCGTCGCCAAAAGAAACACTCGTGCCGCCCGATGTGAAGCCATCGATATCGGCCCAGGTGGCTTCCAGCGTCGCCAGCGGCTCGATGAAGGCCCCGCCATTGAACCCGCCGAACCGGTAACCGGCATCGGAGCGCACGCCCACGGTCGTGCCGTCGAGCTCGCCTGGACGCCTGAGCGCGCCGAGGTCATCAAGGTCATAGATATGCACGTTGAGCAGCGTGTCGACGAACAGCCCGCCGCGCAGATAGGTGGCATAGGCGCCGACCTGCCCGCCGTTATATTCGAACTTGCTCCCGACCTTGTCATAGTCGAGATCGGCGTTGAAGAAGCCGCCCAACAGGCCGAAGATGAGATAGTCGTCGGGTGAGAGAACACCCTGCTTGCCGAGATCGAAACCCATCTGGAAGTCGACCATGTCCAGGTCGCGCTCAAGATCGAAGTTGTAGGTGCGCCCGAAGGCGGTCGTCGAGGCGCTGGCGTCGCGCTCAAGCCATCCGGCTGAGCCGCGGATCCACGCTGCCCCCGGCAGGTTGCCCCGTTGTGCGCCGCTGCCGGAACCCCCGCTCAACGACTTGGCTCCAGAGGGTGCCGCCCCGCCATTCAACAACACACGCAGATCGTCGGTGCGGTCGAACCAGGTGGCCGAACCCTGATGCCAGATGTCCTGCGCACCCGTCACGAGCTGCGGCAGGATGAAGGCGTTGGCGCCGATGAAGCTTCGCAATTCAAAGACCCCGCTTCCCGTCGGACGGAAGAACAGGTCATAGGCGAACACGCCGGCATTGACGGGCTGGTCGAGGAAGAAGGCGTTCTCCGACACGTCAGCGTTCGCAAACACAACCGGAATGACCGCGCCAAGTTCGCCGGAGCCCCGGTTGGTGTTGTAGACCTGCAGCTTGGTCTTGCCCGTCACATCGCCGTTGATGATGAAATTGTCCGCCCGGGAGCCCGGCCCGCCGAGGAACGCATCGACCGCGAGCGTTGAATTACTTGATGCGTTGAACGCGAGGTCCGTGCCACCCACCGTGTTGGAAATCTCGAAAATGTCGCCATGCTGGTGGTCCTGCAGCGAGATCAGGCCCTGATTGTCAAAGCGGTTCAGATTGACGAATGAGGTCGTCTCGCGCGTGTTGGCATCGTCGGCCGTGTGCACCGTGCCACCGTTGCGGTTGCGGAACAGGTCATCACCCAGTCCGAAATCACTGGTGAGCCGCGCCTCGAAGGTACCGCCCGCCTGGTTGTCGAACAGATCGCTCTTGCCGGTCAGGTCGATGAAGCCGGTGATCGTGCCCCCGCCATAGTTGATGATCGTTGTCGCCGCTCCCACTGTATCGATGGCGAACAGGGTGTCGGCCCCGATCGCACCGGCATTTTCGATCAGGATACTGCTTTTGATCTCGTTCCGCTGTTCGATGGTCAGCGTGGCACCGGTGTCCAGGGTTACGGTGTCAGTGTTGTTAAAGACCGTGGACGGAAATGAGATCGAGGCAAAGATGCCGAGTTCCCCGCCCCACACATTTCCGGAGTTGGCGATTGCGATCTGGTTGTCGACCACATTGGTCTGGCTCACATCCGCCGATTGGCTCACATCGCCGCCCGCCGTGCCCGAACTGTCGCTCGTGATGTTCACCGTGTTGTTCTGGATAATGTTCTGATTGATGATTTGGGCGGAGATGCCGGTGGTTTTGCTGCGCAGCGTGCCGGTGTTGGCGACATAAATGGTGTTGGCAAGGACGTTGGCCTGGTCGACACCTGCAGTCTGGGTCAGGTCGCCGTGGCGTCCAGCTCATTCGTGAAGGTAACGCTGTTCGTGAAGGTGATGGTGTCATTTTCGATCAGCGCATCGATGCCCGGACCCGTGGACTCGACTTCGCCGCCATTCATGACGTGGATGTCATTGGCGATCACGTTGGCCTGGCTGAAGGTGCCGGACTGGTTGAAGTCACCGGCGGTGATAATGGAGTTGGTGTCGCTATCGTTATTGTGGTTCGCGTCATTCCGCAGCTGGGTGATTCTGCGATTGGCGATCAAGGCTTCTATGCCGGTGCCGCTCGCGTCAATGTCGCCCTCGCTCGAGACGCTCACATCATTGTCGATGACGTTTTGCTGATCCAGCGAAGCCGATTGCGTGTGGGCGCCGGCGGTCACCACGGCGGCGTCACCGTTGATGTTGCTGGTCGCGCTTGAGTTGAACAGTTGGGTGATGTCCTGATTGGTGATCGTTGCCCGGATGCCGGTTTCGGGGTCGATGTTTCCGCTGTTTTCGATCGTCAGGACGTTGACGATCCTGTTGGTCTGATCCAGATCAATCTCCTGATCGAGATTGCCGACCGAGACGATGGCGGCATCGCCGTTGATGTTCGACACCGCGAACGAGTTGGACAGTTGGGTGATCGATGAGTTTTCGATCTCGCCGAAAATACCGATGTCGTCGGCTACGATCCTGCCGCTGTTGTCTATGGTGATGGTGTTGGCAAGAATGTTGGCCTGATCGAAGTCGATCGTCTGGGAAAGATCACCGACGCTGACGACAGCGCCGGTGCCATTGGTGTTCGAAGCGGTTGTGGAGTTAGCAAACTGGTTGATCGTCGAATTGGTGATGCCGGCGAAGATGCCGATATCGGGGTCGATCTCGCCGCTATTGAGAACGTCAATCACATTCGAGAGCGTATTGCTCTGGTTCCGGTCCATCGACTGCGTGTGGTCGCCGAGCGAGACAATCGCGCCGGCGCCGTTGATGTTGCTGGTCACCGCGGAGTTGGAAAATTGTGTAATCGACGTGTTGTTGATTTCGGCGAAGATGCCGAACTGATCGGCGGTGATCTTGGCGCTGTTGGTCTCGGTGATGCGGTTGTCGACGCTGTGTGTCTGCGACAGCTGCATGACCTGGTTCAGATCGCCCAGTGAGATCACGGCACCGGCACCGACGAGGTTGGAGAGCACACTTAAATTAGAAAAGTCGAAACCGTTATTGTTGATCTGCGCGAAGATGCCGATGGCGGGATCGATTTCTCCGCTGTTGGTGATCTCGATCAGATTGTCGGATGTGGCGGTCTGGGTGCCCTCCATCAGCTGGTTCAGATTGCCGACATTCACGTTATTGACGTTGGCGGCGACTTCGCTGTTGAATGGGGCGAGGCCCGCATTGTCGATGGTCGCGCCGAGCGTCACGTCGATCTTGACGGCGTTGGTCACGATCTCCGTTTCGGCGAACGGAATATCCTGAACGAAGACTGTGTTCTGATCCACGGCACGGGCGGGTTGGGAGATGAACAGGCTGCCGCCAAGCATCCCAAGGCATGCCGCAGCGGCCCAGCTCGAGCGGTCCTTGCGCGACAGGGCGGCGTCGCGCCGCCGCGCTTTTCTGTTTTGGGCCACGAAAGCCCCCTGTTTCCCCGCGGTTCTTGCTCGCTCAGAGCCGCCGCTCACCAAATCTAGGAAGGGGAAACCGCGCACGTCCAGTGATTCGGGCCAAAAGGGACCCGTTTCGGGGCGTTTTGTCAGAGGTTTGTGGCGGATGCGCCACAAGGATCATCGCTGGTTTCGGCGCCAGGGAGCCACCCTGCCCAAACACGAATAAGCCCGCCCGTGGTTTCCCATGGGCAGGCTCATTGCATATGCAGTTGTTTACTCCCCGAAGGGCTTGGAACCCTTCTAGTGGGTCGTCAGCCATTCACGGGCGCGGCGCTGGGCCTCGGCGACATGCTCTTGCGTCATCTCGTTCGCCAGTTCCTTGCGATATTCAAGTGCGGCGTCGTTGCCGCGCAGGGCTGCAAGGTTGAACCATTTATGCGCCGTGACCAGATCGGCCTCGACATCGCGTCCCGTGCTGTACATCAGGCCAAGCTCAAAAAGCGCATCAGTTGCACCGGTCTGAGCCGCAAGTTCTGCCCGCTCTACAGTTGTTATATCCATCCGAGCCATCTTCAATTCTCCCCCATCATTATTTCGGCACTTCATTCCGTCTTAGCGGTGTTCTGGCCGAAGTCTTTTGCCTACTTAAGTAATTCGGACCAGTTACGCCCGAACTCGTGTGAGAGTTTGAAGGTTTCCATTCAAATTTCTGTAAAATTACACGCTTAATGAGCCGTCAACGAAAACCTAACGGCTGGTAATATTGATTACCATTTGGGCCGTTCTACCCCCGATTTGGTAAAGATCCGGGGTTTGGCAATCTTTTCTTGACCATTACCGCTCACATGCCGGTAACCACAGAATCCGAAGGGGGAAGCGAATTCCTAAAGAGGTTCGATTTCGGGAGTGCCCAAAAGACCCGGTTGAGTGCACTCCTCCTGCTCCGCATTTGTGGCTATCTCAACGCCGTTGCCTATGAGGGCCGCATCGGCGACGACACCCAACAACACAGCGCCTTCATCAAGGGCACCAGGCGGTTTTGGGGAGAACTGCGCGCCCCCCATGTATTTACAACCAGCATTGACGGATTGACGGGAGACGCCGGATTAACCGGCGCACCAGGGCATCACCTGCTGCTGTATAGTCACTTCTTCAATTGGAGACGTCTTCGGAGACTCTGATGGCACAGGGCAAAACGATCATAGACACTGCGGACATGCCACAAGCGCTGGGGCCATATTCCCAGGCTGTGCGGGTCGGCAATCTGTTGTTTGTTTCCGGCCAAGTCGGGCTGAACCCCGATACCGGCGAACTGGCCGGATCCGGTTTTGAGGCCCAGGCGCGTCAGGCATTCGAGAATACGCGCGCCATATTGGCGGCGGCGAATTGCACCATGCATGACGTCGTCAAGACCATATGCTGGGTGGCCGACGCCGCGCACTTCCAGGACTTCAATGCGCTCTATGGGGAGTTCTTCCCCAATGATCCGCCGGCGCGCTCGACCCCGATCGTGGCCCTGCCAAAGGGCCTGCTGTATTCGATGGAATGCACCGCGGTCGTCAAAGACTGATCGGCGTCAAGCCTCGCATGAACCGCGGAGCTTTTGGATTGGGACGCGCTCAAAGTCTGTCACGGAACCGATACGCTTCGCGTCAAACCGCAACCTGCAACCCCCGATTGAGGCGCGCGTCTGCTTGCAGTGCGGGTATGGTTTGGTGCTTTTCGGCAACAGCGCGCGACAAATATGGCCGTGAGGTGCGTCAAATTGGTCTTTTCTGTGTCCGGCGTATTGTCCAGGCACTCGATTTGCGCTTACTCTAACACTCAGTAATGCGTCGTTTGCGAGTTTTGGGGGCTCCGGGATGACGGTCCATCTTACCCACCTGGCTGCGGTTGTGTTTGCGTAAGTTGGTGCTCGCGTATTTTGAGTGCCGTGTCTGACGCGCCGGTGATGAGATGGTTGGCGCCCCCAAAAAGTACATCGGCTGGCACCGGTGACTTCTAGCGACGTGAGCGCCGGCGGCGTATTGTCCGTATGCGCGCCCCGGACACGAAACATCTCCTCGACCAAAAATCATGCCCCGCGTAACAGTGGGGTTTTTTGTGTGGGTGGTCAGGGTGTTATCGGCGTGCGCTTCTCAACAAGACGTGCGCCCTGAATGTGTCACGCAGGCTTGCGCGCCCGCTGGCCGAACAGCACCGATTTGGCGTCCTTGTCCTTGCGCAAATCCCATTTGGCGCGTTCGTCCTTGCCAATCTCCACCGCCCGCGCGACGGCCGGTCGGTCATGCATGCGCACATACCACGCTTCGAGATGCGGGAATTCCGCCAGGTCCTGGCCCTGACGCTTGTAGGGGCGCACCCAGGGGTAAGCTGCCATGTCGGCAATGGAATAGTCGCCAGCGAGATAGTCATTGTCCTTGAGCTGGATATCCATGACACCATAGAGCCGGTTGACCTCGTCGGTATAGCGGTTGACCGCATATTCATGGTTGTCGTCGGCATACTGGCGGAAGTGATGCGCCTGTCCCGCCATGGGACCAAGCCCGGCCTTCTGCCAGAACAACCACTCCTCGACCCTGATGCGGGCGCGCTCGTCGTCCTGTGGATAGAACTTACCCGTCTTGCGCCCGAGATACTGCAGGATCGCGCCGGACTCGAAGATGGAAACCGGTTCGCCGCCCGGACCGTCATGATCGACAATTGCCGGCATGCGGTTGTTCGGCGCGATCTTCAGGAACTCTTCGTCGAACTGATCGCCGCGCCCGATATTGATGTATTTGACGGTGTAGGGCATCCCGACTTCTTCCAGAAAGATGGTGATTTTGAAGCCGTTCGGCGTGGGCCAGAAATAAAGGTCAATCATGGCGTTGCACTCTTGCGTTGAGAAGGAGAATGAAAAAGCAAATGGCCGCGTCGAGCGCGGCCACCTGTTCCTGTTGTAACGCCTAGGCCAGCAGCACGGTCGAGCCCGTGGTCTTGCGTCCTTCAAGATCCTGATGCGCCTTGGTGGCATCGGACAGCGCATAGGTCTGGTTGATCTCGATCTTCACCGCACCCGACTTGACCACATCGAACAATGCGCCCGACAGCTCTTCCAGACCGGCGCGATCGCCGATGTGGGTGAAGAGCGTGGGACGGGTGGCATAGAGCGATCCCTTCTGCGCCAGCAGTCCCATATTGATGTCCGGCAAGGGACCCGATGCCTGACCGAAGGTGGCCCACAGGCCGAACTTCTTCAAGCAGTCAAGCGATGCGGGGAAGGTATCCTTGCCGATGGAGTCATAGACCACATCGCAGCCCTTGCCGTCGGTGAGCTCCTTGACGCGTTCCACAAAATCTTCCGTCTGATAGTTGATGGTGTGGGTGCAGCCATGGGCCGTGGCGAGGTCAGCCTTCTCCTTTGAACCCACGGTCCCGATCATGGTGGCCCCAAGCGCCTTCGCCCACTGGCAGACGATGAGCCCGACACCGCCGGCAGCAGCGTGAAACAGGAATGTGGTGTCGGGCGTAACCTTGTAGGTGCGCAGCAGCAGGTAAGCTGCCGTCATGCCCTTGAGCATCATGGCCGCACCCGTCTGATCGTCGATCCCCTCAGGCAGCACGACCAGCTTGTCGGCGGGTACGACGCGTTCTTCTGCGTAAGAGCCGATGGCGCCGCAATAGGCCACCCGGTCGCCCGGCTTGACGTGGGTCACCCCCTCGCCCACGGCAACCACTTCGCCGGAGCCTTCCATGCCCGGCGTGAACGGCATGGTCTCCTGCGGGTAGAGGCCGGAGCGGAAATAGACGTCGATGAAATTCAAACCCGCAGCGGTTTGTTTGAGGCGCGCCTGCCCCTCGCCGGGATCGCCAACCGTGACCTCTTCCCATTTCATAACTTGCGGGCCGCCGGTCTCGTGAATCTGAATTGCGTGGGACATGTCTTACTTCTCCTCAACTGAAATTTCGGCGGCACCATAACAGGTTTGGCCAGGAGGTGAGCAAGCTTCGTTCCCAGGGCGAGCGAAAAACTCCTTCGCCCGCAATCGCTATCATGGCCGCGAAAACCAGCTGGTGCATCAAACGTATCCGTAGATAGTGTACCGCGCTACCGCGCGCTTGCCGCCTTGCCGAGATCGGGAACCTGGTGGGCGATACCCTGGTGGCAGTCGATGCAGGTTTTTTCTTTCGAGGCGAGGAAACGCTCGTGATGATCGGCGGCGCGTTTGCTCTGCTGCGTGAAGTCCATGTACTGGAAGTTATGACAGTTGCGGCACTCCAGAGAGTCGTTCGCCTTGAACCTGTCCCATTCGCGCGTCGCCAGCTCCAGCCGCTTCTCAAGGAATTTTTCGCGCGTGGAGATGGTTCCGAATATCTTGCCCCAGACCTCCTTCGACGCCGCCATCTTGCGCGCGATCTTGTCTGTCCACTCATGCGGCACATGACAGTCGGGACAGGTGGCGCGCACGCCGGAGCGGTTGGTGTAATGGATGGTGGGCTTCAGCTCGGCGAAAACATTGTCGCGCATTTCATGACAAGAGATGCAGAACTCTTCGGTATTGGTGAGTTCAAGTGCGGTGTTGAAGGCGCCCCAGAAGACGATGCCCGCAATGAACCCGCCGATGGTCAGAAAGCCCAGACTGAAATATTTGCTGGGCGTGCTCAGCGTACGCCAATAGCCCTTAATGCGCTCCATGAGACGGTTGAAAAAGCCGCGCAATGCTCAGTTCCCCTTCTTGATGACGCCGGAGATGACGCTGTCGACGTCGACGAAGGTGTTTTCGGTCAGCGGGTTCACCTGTTTTTGTGTGACATGGCACTGGGTGCAAAAGAAACGACGCGGCGAAACGGATGTGCGCACCTGACCGTCGCGATCCATGAAGTGGGTCACACTCACCATCGGCGCCTGTGACTGCTCGGTCGCCTTGCGGCTATGACAGGTCAGGCACTTGTTGGCGTTGAGGTCGATCTGATAGCCGCGGATGGTGTGGGGAATGACCGGTGGCTGCTCGGGATAGTTTCGAGCCTGGCGCAGATCGGTATTGTTGACCTTGGGGATTGCCGGCGGCACAGGATGTTTTGCGATCGGTGAATTGCGCAATGTCGCGAGCGGGTATTCTTCCGCCGCGACGGCAACCAAACTGGCGCCGATGGCGAAAACCGAAAACAGTGCGGCCACGCGCGCGGTCCGACTCATGCGGGAATGATTTTGACGGCGCATTTCTTGAAATCCGTTTGTTTGGAGATGGGATCGGTTGCATCCAGCGTCACCTTGTTGATCAGCTGGCTGGCATCGAACCATGGAACAAAGACGAGACCGCGAGGCGGTTTGTTGCGGCCCCGGGTTTCGACACGGCTTCGAATTTCGCCGCGCCGCGATACGACCCGCACCTCGCTGCCCCGTCGCAGCTTGCGCGCCTCCGCATCATCGGGATGCATATACACCACCGCGTCGGGCACCGCCCGGTAGAGCTCGGGCACCCGCTGGGTCATGGAGCCTGAGTGCCAGTGCTCGAGCACCCTGCCTGTTGAAAGCCAGAGATCGTATTCCTTGTCCGGTGCTTCGGCGGCCGGCTCGTATGGCAGCGCGAAAATCCGCGCCTTCTTATCCGGGTGACCATAGAACTGTACGCCGCTACCAGCCTCGACATAAGGGTCCTGCCCTTCTCGGAAGCGCCAGCGCGTTTCCTTTCCGTCGACTACCGGCCAGCGCAGTCCGCGCTCCTTGTGGTATCGCTCGAACGGCGCCAGGTCGTGGCCGTGGCCGCGCCCGAAGGCGGCATATTCCTCAAACAGTCCCTTCTGCAAATAGAAGCCAAAATGCTTGGACTCCGCATTCTCATATTCCAGGCTGGCTTCCGATGCAGGGAACTTGTCCACCTGCCCATTCTTGAAGAGCACCTCATAAAGGCTCTTGCCCTTGTAATCCGGATTCTTCTCCAGCAGATCGGCGGGCCAGACTTCGTCCGTCTTGAAGCGCTTTGAAAATTCCACGAGCTGCCACAAATCCGAGTGCGATTCACCCGGCGCATCGACAAGCTGGTGCCAGAACTGGGTGCGCCGTTCCGCATTGCCATAGGCGCCTTCCTTTTCCACCCACATGGCGGTGGGCAGGATCAGATCGGCCGCTTGGGCGGTGACGGTTGGATAGGCGTCTGACACGACGATGAAAGTTTCCGGGTTACGGTAGCCGGGATAGCCTTCCTCGTTGAGGTTGGGAGCGGCCTGCATGTTGTTGTTGCACTGAACCCAATAGGCATTGAGCTTGCCGTCCTTGAGCATCCGGTTCTGCAGCACCGCGTGGTAACCCGGCTTCGCCGGAATGGTGCCCTTGGGCAGCTTCCATATCTTTTCTGCGATGTCGCGATGCTTCTCATTGGCGACAACCATGTCTGCGGGCAGACGGTGGGAGAAGGTGCCCACCTCGCGCGCCGTACCGCAGGCTGAGGGCTGACCGGTGAGCGAAAAGGGGCTGTTTCCCGGTTCGGAGATTTTTCCCGTCAGCAAATGGATGTTGTAGACGAGATTGTTGCACCACACGCCGCGGGTGTGCTGATTGAATCCCATGGTCCAGAACGACACGACCTTGGTTTTTGGGTCCGCGTAAAGTTCCGCCAGCGCCTTGAGCTGCGCCTTGGGAACACCGGAGAGCTTGGAGACCGTGTCGATATCGTAATCGGCGACGAACTTTGCAAACTCATCAAACGTCATGTCCGTCGAACCACCCGCTTTCTTGGCGTTCTTCGCCTTCTTCTCAAGCGGGTGTTCGGGTCGAAGCCCATAACCGATATCCGGGTTGCCCCGGCGGAAATTGACATGCTTGGAGACGAAGTCCTTGTTGACGCGCCCGGTGTCGATGATGTGCTTGGCAATGAAGTTGAGAATGGCAAGATCGGTCTGCGGATTGAACACCATCGGCATGTCGGCCAGATCGAAGCAGCGATGCTCGAACACGGAAAGCACGGCGACTTTCACGTGAGGCGCACTGAAACGCCGGTCGGCCACCCTGCTCCACAAAATCGGGTGCATCTCCGCCATGTTGGAACCCCACAGCACAAACGCGTCAGTCTCCTCGATATCGTCGTAACAGCCCATCGGCTCATCGATACCGAAGGTGCGCATAAAGCCGGCAACAGCGGAGGCCATGCAGTGGCGGGCATTGGGGTCGATGTTATTGGAACGGAACCCGGCCTTCATCAGCTTGGACGCCGCGTAACCTTCCCACACCGTCCATTGCCCGGAGCCAAACATGCCGACCGAGGTCGGCCCGTTCTTCTTGATGGCGTCCTTGAACTTGGCCTCCATGACGTCGAACGCCTGGTCCCAGGAAACCGGCGTGAAGGTGCCGTTCTTGTCGTACTTTCCGTCGGTCATGCGCAGCAAGGGCTGTTTCAACCGATCCTGGCCATACATGATCTTGGACAGGAAATAGCCCTTCACGCAGTTCAGGCCGCGATTGACCGGCGCGTGCACGTCGCCATGGGTGGCAACGACGCGCCCCTCCTTGGTGGCAACCATGACGCTGCATCCGGTACCGCAGAAGCGGCACGGAGCCTTGGACCATTTCAGCTCAGTGGTCTGGCTGGAGGTCGGCACCTGCGCGGCCATCGCTGACAAGGGCATGCCTGCAGCGGCGGCGGCGGCAGCTACGGCATTGGCCTTGATGTAATCCCGCCGGGTAATCTGCGGGGCCGAAGGCTGTGACTGTTGGGGTTTCGACTTCCTAGGCATCGTCCATCTCCTCTGTGTGGTGATAGACGAGTGACGCGGTGACCACGCCTTGCGACTTTTCGATCCGACTCATGGTTTCGACAAGGCCCGCGTCGTTTTCAGCCTCGAGCGTCAGAATGAGCTTGCCGGCATCGTTCGATCCGTGGCTCTCGACGCCGGGGATGCGGGTGAGTTCACTCTCAATTGAAGTAATTTTGTCTGGCCATCCCTGAACCAGAACGCTGGCGATATGTTGGGTTTTGACGGTGATGTGGCCCTTGAGTATATCGCGCCGTGTCCGGGAAATGATCGACATCTTGTCTTCTTGCATTTTCTTTACTCCAGTGCGGCCGCAGGCAGCGTCAAGGCGCGCCGGGTGGACCGGCGATAATCTGATACATCCAGATTGCAAAGCCGTAGGTACCCACCACCGCGACCGACACGGCGGGTGCAAGAACGACTGTCAGAAAGAGAAAGGCGCTGAGTTCGCGCGATTTCGTGTTGGCCTGATCGGGTTTACCAGCACTGGATTTCTTGGACTTGCTTCGTGTTGTACGGCCCATCACGCTCACTATCCCTGACAAAAGAGTATGAGATTGTTTCGCGACACTTGCAACTCATTCCCATTTGCCGGATTCGCACCATATACGCAAGAATTGGGTGGTGTTTTGCCCGCCCGCAGCGTAGGCGTTGCCAACATTATTTTTCTCGGGGGGTTCCAGGTGAGTCTGGCCGATTGGTTTCGGATACTGCTGCTTTCGCTTCTTTGGGGCTGTTCCTTTTTCTTTGTCGAGATCACGTTGGAGTCCTTCGGCATCCTGACCTTGGTGATGCTGCGGGTCGGCATCGCGGCCGCCTTCCTCATGCTCTATTGTATGGCACGCGGGATTCCTTTGGCGCTCAGTCCTCGCGTGCTGGGCGGGTTGGCCATCGTCGCTCTCCTGCAGAATGTTCTGCCCTTTTCGCTCATTGCCGCAGGTCAAATCCAGATCACGAGTGGGCTGACGGCCATTCTGATTGCGGCAACGCCTCTCTTTACCGTCCTTCTTGGACATGTGTGGCCTGGCGGAGAACCCATAACACCGGCGAAACTCGGCGGCGTGCTCATCGGAATGGTGGGCGTCGCGGTGCTGATGGGCAGCGATGCAATCGCCGGGATTTCAGGAAGCCTGCTTGGTCAATTGTCGGTTCTGGCCGCGGCCTTCATTTATGCTGTATCGGGCCTTTACGCCCGCCGGTTTCGTGACCTAAGACCCTCTGTGATTTCAACCTGGATGCTGCTGCTAGCCGCATTGATCCTGGCGCCCTTCGCCTTTGTGTTCGAAACGCCGCTCAGCCCGCTCCCCGATCTATCCGGAGTTGCGGCAATGGTCGGCCTCGCCCTGTTGTCGACCGCCTTCGCCTTTCTCCTGTATTTCCGGGTTTTGGCAAGTGCTGGCGCAACCAACGCATTACTCGTCACCTTCGTGCAGCCGCCGGTTGCGATTCTTCTTGGGGTGCTGTTTCTGCATGAAGCGTTCCTGCCGCATCATCTGATGGGCATGGCGCTCATCTTCGTTGGCCTGACACTTGTCGACGGGCGCGTAGTCCGCCTCGTCACGAGGCGTGCCTGATCAGACTCAACTTTCGGCAATTTCCAGCTTGGCGCGCAGCAACTGATTGACCATCTGCGGATTGGCCTTTCCGCCGGTCTTCTGCATGACCTGACCGACAAACCAGCCGAGCGTCTGCGGTTTGGCCTTGACCTGTTCAACCTGCTTCGGATTGGCGGCGATCACCTCATCGATGATTTTTTCGATCTCACCGCTATCGCTCACCTGCTTCAGCCCACGCTCCTCCACGAGTTTTTCCGGATCACCGCCCGATTCCCACACGAGGTCATAGAGATCCTTGGCAATCTTGCCGGAGATCGTGCCGTCGTCGGTCATCTTGAGGATCGCCGTGTTCGCTTGTGCCGAAACAGGTGCCTTTTCGAAGTCGATGTCTTCCTTGTTGACGCGTCCCAGATGCGTGTTCAGCACCCAGTTGGCGGCAGCTTTCGGATCAGCGCCAAGCGTCACCATTTCCTCAAAATAGTCCGCGCGTTCCTTTTCCGCCACGAGCACCTCGGCGTCGTAATGCTCCAGCTCCCAGTCGGCCATGAAACGCGCCTTCTTCTGGTCCGGTAGTTCCGGCAATTGGGCGGCGAGATCGTCGACAAAGCTCTGGCTGAACTCGAGCGGCAGAAGATCGGGATCGGGGAAGTAGCGGTAGTCATGCGCCTCTTCCTTGGAACGCATGGAGCGCGTCTCGCCGGTCCTGGGATCGAACAGTCGTGTCTCCTGATCGATTGCCCCGCCATCCTCGATGATCTCGATTTGGCGGCGGGCCTCATATTCGATGGCCTGACCGATAAAGCGGATGGAGTTGACGTTCTTGATCTCACAGCGCGTACCAAGTTCCGCACCGGGACGGCGCACCGAAACATTGACGTCGGCCCGCAGCGAGCCTTCTTCCATGTTGCCGTCGCAGGTGCCGAGATAACGCAGGATCGAGCGCAGCTTCAGCACGTAGGCCTGTGCCTGTTCAGATGAACGCATGTCGGGCCTGGAGACGATCTCCATGAGCGCCACGCCGGAGCGGTTGAGGTCCACGTAGGATGATTTTGGGTCCTGATCGTGCAGGCTTTTTCCGGCATCCTGTTCCAGATGCAGGCGTTCGATACCAACGCGAACTTCTTCCCCGTCTTCCATGTCGAGCGCCACCTCGCCCTCCCCGACGATGGGTTGGGTAAATTGCGAGATTTGATAGCCTTGAGGCAGATCGGGGTAGAAATAGTTCTTGCGGTCGAACACCGAGCGCAGATTGATCTTGGCTTTGAGCCCCAACCCCGTGCGAACGGCCTGGGTCACACATTCCTCGTTGATGACGGGGAGCATGCCGGGCATCGCCGCATCGACGAGGCTCACCTGCGCGTTCGGCTTCGCGCCAAATTCGGTCGCGGCACCGGAGAACAGCTTCGATTTCGAAGTCACCTGCGCATGCACTTCCAATCCGATGACCATCTCCCAGTCGCCGGTGGACGAATTGATCAGATGCGCGGGCACGGCGTCATCCGCCATTCTTCGCCTCCCGCAGCTTCTCCTCTTCATACTGGATGAACCAGCCGATCATCTGCCGCCAGAGTGCCTCGGCAAGCTCCGGTGGCAGGTCATTCTCTTCGGCCTGCGCGCGCACCTTGTCGACCACCTGCTGGATGCGCCAGGGCACGACCGCGTCGTCGGGCGAGTCCTTGAGTTGCCAGGCTCGATCTACGTAGGAGAAGCGCTCTGCAATCAGTTCAACCAGAACCCGGTCAAGACGATCAATCTCGATACGGACCTCGTCCATATTGCTGCAGTCTTGTGCCTTGCGTGGTGCCATCTTTTCAAAATTTCCCGTTTAATCCGTTTGCGCCCAAGCGTTCTGCCAAGTCTCGCCATCTTCCATAATGACCGCTTCGGCCTCGATCTCAACCACCCAGTCCGGATCGATGAGTTTGGAAACTTCCACCATCGTCGCTGCCGGGCGGATATCGCCAAAGACCTCGCCATGGGCGCGACCCACTTCCTCCCACAGCGCCACGTCGGTGACGAACATGCGCGTGCGTACGACATGCTTCATTTCCGCACCCGCTTCGGCAAGCGCCGAGGCAATAATCTCAAAACAGCGCTTTGTCTGTGCCGCCGCATCGCCGACACCGACGGTCTTGCCGTCGGGTCCCACGGGTGCGGTACCGCTTACGAACACCATGCTGCCGACCCGCACGGCGCGCGAGAAGCCTATCTCTTTCTCATAGGCGTTGCCCGATGAGACCAATTGCCGGTTCATGCTCATGACTTGCTCCACCAATTGTCCGGTGTGGGCAACTCACCCGCCGCCTCTTCGATAACGTGGCCGACGCGGAACAGCATTTCCTCATCGAACGCCTTGGCGATGAGCTGCAGGCCAAGGGGTGTTCCTTCGCCGGAAAGTCCACCAGGTATTGAAATGCCGGGCAGGCCGGACATGTTGGCGGGCACGGTAAAGATGTCATTGAGATACATCTCGATGGGATCACCGGACTTTTCGCCAATGGCGAATGCGGGACCCGGTGTGGAGGGTGCAAGCAGCACATCCACCTTCTCAAAGACGTCTTCAAAGTCCCGCTTGATGAGCGTGCGCACCCGCTGCGCCTTGATGTAATAGGCGTCGTAGTAGCCGGCTGAAAGCACATAGGTGCCGATGAGCACCCGCCGCTTCACCTCCGCGCCAAATCCAGCGGCCCGTGTCTTCTCATACATGTCGATAATATCGTCGCCGTCGACCCGCAGGCCGTAGCGTACCCCGTCATAGCGGGCGAGGTTGGATGACGCTTCGGCGGGGGCAACGATGTAATAGGCGGGAAGTGCGTATTTCGTGTGCGGCAGGCTGACATCGACCATTTCCGCGCCGGCACTTTTGAGCCAGTCGATGCCGCTCTTCCACAAGGCCTCGATCTCCTCCGGCATTCCCTCCATACGGTATTCCCTGGGGATGCCGACCTTCAGCCCCCTGATGCTCTGACCCACTGCCGCCTCATAGTCGGGAACGGGCGTATCGACACTTGTGCTGTCCTTGGGATCGTGGCCTGCCATGGCGCCCAGCATGATCGCACTGTCGCGCACGCTCCTTGTGAGCGGCCCGGCCTGATCGAGAGACGATGCAAAGGCGACGATGCCCCATCGCGAGCAGCGCCCGTAGGTTGGCTTGAGGCCGACGGTGCCGGTGAGTGAAGCCGGCTGGCGGATCGAGCCGCCCGTATCGGTCGCCGTCGCGCCCTGACACAGATGTGCAGCAACCGCGCTTGCGGAACCGCCCGACGATCCGCCGGGAACCAATGGCGCATCGCTGCCCGCGCGCCGCCACGGATTAATGACGGGGCCGTAGTAACTCGACTCGTTGGAGGAACCCATGGCGAACTCATCGCAGTTGAGTTTGCCGAGCATGACGGCTCCCGCGTCCCAGAGATTTTGCGTGACCGTCGAGTCATAGCCTGGCTCAAAACCATCGAGGATGTGCGAACAGGCCGTCGTGCGCACGCCTTTGGTGCAAAAGAGATCCTTGATGCCGAGCGGGATACCTTCCAGCGCACCGGCGCCGCCTTTGGCAATGCGGGCATCGGACGCTCTCGCCATATCGAGCGCATGTTCCGGCGTGGGCAGAATGAAAGCGTTCAGCGCTTCATTGGCCCGCTCGATCTCGCTGATGTGCGCTTGCGCCAGCTCTTCGGCTGAAAACTTCTTCTCGGCCAACGCATCGCGCGTCTCGGCGATTGTGAGGCGCGTGGGTTCGCTCAAGGGCCCTACTCCACAACCTTGGGCACGACGAAGAAATTGCCGGCGCGTTCAGGCGCATTGCGGACGATCTCATCAGCATAACCGCCATCGGTAATCTCGTCCTTGCGCATCTCGATTTGTCTGTCGGTGACGCAGGTCATGGGCTCGACACCATCGGTATCGACCTCGCCCAATTGTTCCACCCATTGCAGAATACCGGTGAGTTCGCTTTCAAGCGTCTTGTCCTCACCCTCATCGAGTTTGATGCGGGCAAGCCGCGCGATATTGCGCACCGTTGCGTCATCGATTTTCATGGGCATCACCTTCAATCTTGAAACCCTTGTTTGGACCGTGCACTCATAGCTCGCGTGGCAAGTCCGCGCAATATAAGTGAAAGCATTGAGTGCCCATGAGCAAAAAGAACACTGCAACCGATCGCTTCGTCGAGGGCGCGAAAGTGCGCGGCGTCGATGTTGCGGTCTGCGTTATGGCCAAAGGCACGCGCACTGCAGAGGACGCGGCTGCCGCGTGTGGCTGCGTGGTCGGGCGGATCGTCAAGTCGCTGGTTTTCCGGGGCCGTCAGACGGAAAAGCCCTATCTGCTTCTGGTATCGGGTTCCAACCGTGTCAACGAGAAGGGCGTTGCGTCCCTGATCGGCGAAGAACTCGTACGACCCGACGCAAATTTCGTGCGAGAGGTTACGGGTTACGCCATCGGCGGCATTCCTCCACTGGCGCACAAGACGCCGCTTGCCACATTCATGGACCGCGACCTGCTTGCCTTTGAAACCGTGTGGGCGGCGGCGGGCACGCCAAGTGCCGTCTTTGAAGTCTCGCCCGCCCTGCTCCGCGACGCCGCGGACGCCAAAGTCATTGACGTGAAATCCGCTTGAAGACGGCAATCAGAAGGACTCCGAGTATTCGACTACCGCACCATCTGGCATGTCTGGTTACAGGGGAGAAGCGGCGGTTTATCCCGGCGGCGTAGGAGGACTGCTTCTGACCCGGAGCGGACATCGAGGTTGGTTCGGTTGAGGCGCGGAACAGACCTTGTGTCAACGCGGAGCTGAAGCTCAACCGACAAATACCGACCAGCCGGATTTCGCCGCCAGGTGCTCAAGCGCGAGAGTGCCGACAAGGGAGTTGCCATTGGCGTTGAGGCCGGGGGACCAGACCCCGATGACGCAGCGGTTCGGCACCACCGCGAGGATGCCGCCGCCCACCCCGCTTTTGCCGGGAAGTCCGACGCGAAAGGCGAAATCACCCGAGGCGTCGTAGTGCCCGCAGGACAACATCAGGGCGTTGATACGCCGCGCGCGCTCCTGCGACACGATCTGTTGTCCTGTGACGGGATCTTTACCGCCGGCAGCGAGAAACAGGGCGGACCGCGCCAGCTGGACGCAGCTCATGGCGATGGAGCACTGGCAGAAATACACCTCGAGAACCTGGTCAACCGGGTTCTCCAGGTTGCCGAAGCCGCGCATGAAATTGGCGAGCGCGGCATTGCGATAGCCGGTCTCTATTTCCGACGCCACGACTTCCCGGTCGACGCTGATGGAGGGATCGTGAGCCAGGGTCTCGATGAATTCCGTGATCTGATCGACCGTGACCGCCGCCGTGCCGCCACCGAGCAACATGTCGCTCACCACGATCGCGCCGGCATTGATGAAAGGGTTGCGCGGGATGCCGCGCTCATTCTCCAGCTGCACGATCGAGTTGAAGGGAGAGCCGGACGGTTCGCGCCCCACGCGTTTCCACAAGCGAGCGCCGTGGCGGCATAAGACAAGGGTCAGGGTGAAGACTTTGGAGATGCTCTGGATAGAGAAAGGATCATGCGCATCGCCCAAGCTGGTGACCTTGCCCTCAAGGTCAACCACGGCAATGCCAAACTTGTTGGGATCAACCCGTGCGAGCGCAGGGATATAGTCGGCAACCTTTCCGGTTCCGATCTTCGGCGCGATCGCGGCACGGGTTTCTTCCAGAATGGCCTCGAGATCCGACATGGGCATATTTTATTGTGTGTGTTCGTTCGGAATACAAGCGTGAAAGTTTTCGCGCGCCTGCATGCGCGTGCGGCGTACCGAAACAGATTGTCGCCACGGCCTGGCGCCGATAGATTCGGTCTCTTGGGGGAATCGGGGCGGTAGCTGGCACAATCCTTCTGCCGATGTTGCATGCAAGAGCGGGCTGATAAGTCTTCTATCTGGCTGACGATCGTTGTGCCATTCGCGATGGGCTTTTTCGTCTCGATGGCCTTTAAGTGCGTCAACGCCATCCTGGCCCATCCTTTGGAGCAGGAATTACAGCTCGCAAGCGTGGAGATGGGCTGGATCACCTCGCTGTTCCTGCTCACCTTTGCACTGATGCAACTTCCCGTCGGGCTGGTTCTGGATCGTTGGGGGCCGTGGAAAACCCAGAGCCTGCTGTTTGTCATTGGCGCTATCGGCATCACCCTTTTCGGACTTGCATCGAACGTGACAATGCTCGCCGTCGGTCGGGCCATAATGGGTATCGGCATGGCCGGTGGCCTGATGGCCGCTTTCAAGGCCACGGCGGACTCGTGTAAAGCGGACGAGGTCCCCTTCTACAACAGCATCATCCTGGGCGTAGGCGGTCTGGGGGCGCTGATGGTAACCAGCCCAGCCAAATTCTTCGAGCTTGAGTTCGGTTGGCGCACCCTCTGCTTCTCGATGGCCGCTCTGACCCTGGCCGCGGCCGTAGTGGCGTTTCTTGCCGGCAGGAACAAGTCGACGTCAAAGGATTTAACCAGCGACCTTCGCAGCGACATTGCCGGCCTCAAGTTGATCTACACCGATCCGTTCTTCTGGCGGGTTGCGCCCCTGATTGTCGTTTGCAACGGCGGTTTCATCGCCATGCTCGGCCTGTGGCTCGGACCCTGGTTGCAGCACGTCGTCGGTTTTTCGCCCCTTCAAAGCGCCCATTACCTGTTCGCGATTTCCCTTGCCATGACGATCGGCTTCGTGTCCGGCGGCCTCATTGCGCGCCTGGCCGAGCGCCTGGCACAGCCTCTCATTGTCATCGTTGTCTGGGGCATCGCCATATACATCGCGATCCAGATCATTCTGGTGTTGAACATAGCGTCGCAAAACTATCTGATCTGGGCCGCCTATGGCATTTCCGCCAAAGCAGCCGTCTTGGGTTTCGCCGTGCTCACCCGTCATTTCGGGCCGCAGCTCAGCGGCCGGGTTGTAACGGGCGCCAACATCTTCGTCTGCCTGTTCGCCTTCGCAGTGCAGTATACCTTTGGCGTGGTGCTGCATCTCTGGCCGGAGAGCAGCGGCACGGCTCCGCCCGCCACCGCCTACCAGGCGGCATTTTCGGGGCTGATTGTTCTGCATGTTCTGGCGCTCGCGTGGTTCGTATTCGCGGGCAGGTTTTCCCGCAAGGCCACCAGGTCGGCAAAATGACGGGTCCGGACGGCTGACATGGCTCTCTCCATTTCCCCCGCTCCAGGCAAGCAGTAGAGTGCCAGGTGATGGTGGAACTTCTCATTGTTTATCACTCCAAGACGGGCGGCAGCCGCCAGATGGCCGAAGTCGCTGCGACGGCAGCCCGGAAAGAGGCGCCGACCCAGCTCACGACCGCGGATCAGGCGGGACCTGAGGATCTGCTGCAGGCGGATGGCTACATCTTCTGCGCACCTGAAAACCTTGCCGCGATCGCAGGGGTGATGAAGGATTTCTACGACAGATGCTATTACCCGGTGCTGGGACGCATCGAGGGGCGGCCATACGCGCAGATGATTTGTGCGGGCTCGGACGGTGAAAACGCAGCGCGCCAAACCGCGCGCATTGCACGGGGCTGGCGGCTAAAGGAAGTTCAAGCCCCGCTGATTGTCTGCACCCATGCGCAGACGCCGGACGAGATCTTGGCCGAGAAAACAATCCCCGAGGACCAACTTGCCCGTTGTCGCGAGCTCGGCACGGCGTTCGCCGCAGGTCTGAGTATGGGTGCGTTCTAGGCGCCGGCGCCATCGATGTCGAACAATGCATGACTTGCAATCAAGCAAGAGGTCTAAGGCCAAAAGGCCGGATGTTTGCCTGATTGGTTCGGGGTAGAGATCCACTGCAAGAGCCGAGACTGACTGTGACTTCGAGAATTGTCCGCTGCTGGCGCATAGCGGACCCTATTCACTGTCTCCCATTATATCCGCTCTTCGGAGTGAAGCCGCCATTCACGGCAGCAATCGGGTTGAATTCGTTTATGAAAATGAATGAGCCGCCCACCAATATGGCGAGCGGCTCGAGAGGTTGGAGAGAATTTACCTCGTCCTGAGTTGAGACGGACCGTCAACTTTGAAAGTAGCCGACCCGCCTCAACTCCCAGTACGTTTCGAAAGGAATGCCTAGTTTCCGATCAGCGACTGGACGTACCAGAAATTCAATTCTGCCTTGCTCATGGCATAAGCCGCATTGGTCGTGACAAACGCGGAAGCAGTCAAAGCAAGAGCTGCGAGAGTGGTTTTCATGGGAATTACTCCTTCATTCAATTGTGTCAGGGATGCCTAGTTTCCGATCAGCGACTGGACGTACCAGAAGCCGGAATCAGCCTTGGTCATGGCATAGGCTGCGTTGGTCGCAACAAACGCGGAAACAGTCAGAGCAAGAGCTGCAAGAGTCGTTTTCATGGGAATTACTCCTTCATTCAGTTTTGCACTACCGGCTCTAGGCGGTTGGGAGGAGCCCGCCGGCTTGTGGTGATATCTGGGGTGGGTTCGGGCTCAGAGAAGGGAAGATCGCAGGTGCGTGATCATTGTTGTTTGCCTCTCCGAACGACGTGGCCAGGAGACCCGAACGGCTTAGATTTGGAAAAAAAATGCGAATTTGCCGAAGCGTATTTTTTGGCTCACATCCGCACTAAAACGACGCAGCCTGGCACGATATCTCGGCGCGAACATCGTTGATAACGCTGTTTTGTGGATCGCAAATGAAACCGCGCGCCGCAGTTGTTCGTGTCCGGCCCGCCCCCCATGAGCAAACGGGGAAATCCGGCCAAAAACAACTATTCCAAGCGTGAAACAAACAGGGTGCCGCCCTTCTCAATCGCGGGCGCCCAATTCATGCCGGACGTCTCCAGTACCTGGCAAAACCCGGCAATATTCGATTTTTCATCGGCGATCAGCAGATAGCCACCTAAGGCAACATGGGTGATCAGCCTTGCAATGAAGAGCGCGGCGCGCCCAGCGCGTTTGGTGTGTGCCGGTAGAGCTC
>DEIT01000190.1 GCA_002352635.1 Hyphomicrobiaceae bacterium UBA2767
GGCTTCCTCAAACTCAAGGTCAGCCGCCGCCGCACGCATGCGCTTGTCCAGGTCCTCGATGACGGCTTCGAGATTGTGACCGATGGGCGTCTGGTCGCCCTCGGAGAAGCCGGCACCAGCATCCACCAGCACATGGTCGCGTTCATAGACGCTGGCCATGATATCGCCAATGTTCTTTTTCACGCTTTCCGGGGTGATGCCGTTGGCTTCGTTATAGGCAACCTGCTTTTCGCGACGGCGGTCAGTCTCCGCCATGGCGCGTTCCATGGATCCGGTGATTGTGTCCGCATAGAGGATCACCCTTCCGTCCACGTTCCGCGCGGCCCGTCCAATGGTTTGGACAAGGGACGTCTCCGATCTGAGAAAACCTTCCTTGTCCGCATCCAGAATGGCGACCAGGGCGCATTCAGGAATGTCCAGTCCTTCGCGCAGCAGGTTGATGCCGACAAGTACGTCGAACGCGCCAAGGCGTAAATCACGTATGATTTCAATGCGCTCCAGCGTGTCGATGTCGGAATGCATATAACGCACGCGAACACCCTGCTCGTGGAGATATTCGGTCAGATCCTCCGCCATGCGTTTCGTGAGTGTGGTGACGAGCGCGCGATAGCCCTGAGCGGCGATCTTGTTGCATTCGTCCAGCAGGTCGTCGACTTGCGTGCCTGCGGGGCGAACCTCTACCGGTGGGTCGGTCAGGCCCGTCGGGCGAATTACCTGCTCGGTGAACACACCGTCTGTGCGCTCCATCTCCCACGTGCCCGGCGTCGCCGAGACATATGTGGATTGCGGGCGCATCATGTCCCACTCCTCGAAACGCAGGGGCCGGTTGTCCATGCAGGAGGGTAGACGGAAGCCGTATTCGGCGAGCGTGGCCTTGCGCCGGTAGTCGCCGCGGAACATGCCGCCAACCTGTGGCACGGTCACGTGACTTTCATCCACGAACACCAGTGCGTTGTCGGGCAGATATTCAAAAAGGGTTGGCGGTGGCTCGCCCGGTTTGCGTCCGGTGAGATAGCGCGAATAATTCTCGATGCCGGCGCAGGATCCGGTCGCCGCGATCATTTCCAGATCGAATGTGGTGCGCTGTTCAAGCCGCTGCGCCTCCAGCAGCCGCCCCGCATTGTTCAGCTCATCAAGCCGCTGCTTAAGCTCTGCCTTGATGGACTTGATTGCCTGCTGCTGGGTAGGCTTCGGGATCACATAATGCGAGTTCGCGTAGACCTTGACGGTCTTCAGATCCATGCTCTTCTGGCCCGTCAGCGGATCGAACTCGGTAATGGAATCAATCTCGTCGCCAAACAGGGAGATGCGCCAGGCGCGATCCTCAAGATGTGCGGGGAACAGCTCGATGGTGTCGCCGCGCACGCGGAAACTGCCGCGCTCGAAACCCATATCGTTGCGCCGGTATTGCAGCGCTACCAGATCGGCCAGCAGCTGGCGTTGCTCGATGCGGTCGCCGACCTGCAGCTGGAACGTCATCGCCGTGTAGGTCTCAACCGAGCCAATACCGTAGATACAGGACACCGACGCCACGATGATCACGTCGTCGCGCTCCAGCAGGGCGCGCGTGGCTGCGTGGCGCATACGGTCGATCTGCTCGTTCACCGAGGATTCTTTCTCGATATAAGTGTCGGTGCGCGGCACATAAGCTTCGGGCTGGTAGTAGTCGTAATAGGAAACGAAATACTCCACCGCATTGTCCGGGAAGAAGTTCTTGAACTCGCCATAGAGTTGGGCAGCCAGCGTTTTGTTCGGCGCGAGGATGAGTGCGGGACGCCCCGTCTCCTCAATGACCTTGGCCATGGTGAAGGTCTTTCCCGAGCCGGTGACGCCGAGCAGAACCTGATCACGCTCTTTGCTCGCTATGCCGGCAACAAGCTCGGTGATGGCCTCGGGCTGGTCGCCCTTTGGGTCAAATTCCGAGACGATGCTGAGCGGAATGCCACCCTCGCTCTTTGCAGGTCGTTCAGGCTTGTGCGGAAGAAACGCAGGCAAGGCATTCGGATCGTCGAATGAGCGCACGATCGGATGCTCGGAGATCATCGGTTGTAGTGCTTCCGAGAGCCCTTGCGGACGCTCAACCTGATAGTTGATGTCCGCAGCCTCGCCTGTGACCGGGCGCGGTTCGGCGCGTGAACCGAATGTCTTTGGAACGTGTCGTGCCATTTGGGGGAATATGGCGGCAGATTGGGGCAGAGGGAAGGGGGTGTGTTGATTGCCGGCTGATTGTTCAATAATGACAAAATGCAGGGTTGCAAATATACTCACATAAACTCACTCTTTTTCTATCCAGGCTTCCTTGACTTGTTTGCGTGGCGTTCCCCAGCCAAGTTCGATGGGAAAATGATCGCCGATTACAGATTCGGCGAAAAGAGGCGAGAAATAGAGATATTTTGGCAGATCGGAGAACCATTTTAAATGACTTTAGAAATTTTATACCCCTTCAAGCCACAAGACACCATCCTGCCTCCTTCCAAAGGGAAGTGTCAGTTATCATATCTTGATTCAGTGTTAGCTAAAAGTGAAATGTTATGTGAGGGGAAATTGATGTAATGATCCGAAATAATCACTGATAAGTTCAATAAGATGCTAGATATGAAAATCATGCTCACATAAACTCACTCCTTTCTTATCCAGGCTTCCTTGACTTGTTGGCGTGGCGTTCCCCAGCCAAGTTCGATGAGAAAATGATCGCCGATTGCAGGTTCAGCAAAAAAAGTTGAAAAATAGGGATATTGTGGCAGATCAGAGAACTATTTTAAATGATTTTGAAAATTTCATACCCCTTTAAGCTACAAGATACCGTCCTGCCGTCTTCTAATCAACGATGTAAAAAAGGCATTGTTATAAATGTGCTAGCTGAAAGTAATAAAAAAATACCAGAAATAGAACAATAAATATGCAAGTGAAAAATCATCATAGCAATTGCTATTGACCATAGCGTAAAACTATGCCAAATGGTGGCATCATGGAGAAGATTTCAATTTCCGAGGACGGCGAAATAGCCGCGATGGCCAATATTACTAAGGCCTTGGAACCACTAGATAAATTTGCGAGGCAGCGTGTTTTAGAATGGGCTGCTCAGCGATTCGGTATTGAAAAAAAAAACATGGTGGCTGAGACGGAATCAGCCCCCTCTGCCGCAAATCATAATCAGGGCACCAGATTGGAAACGTTTGCAGAATTGTTTGAAAAAGCTGATCCGAGTTCAGATAAAGATAAGGCGCTTGTTGCTGCGTATTGGTTTCAAATTTGTCTCGATAAAAGTGACTTCAAATCACTACCATTGAACAGAGAGCTAAGAAATATGGGATTGGGGCTGAGCAACGTTGCGGAAACTTTGCGGCGTTGTACTGCAGAGAAGCCCGCATTGGTGCTGCAGGTTGGAAAAATTGGTTCAAAGAAGGGCAGAAAAGCATTTCGATTGACGCAGGCCGGAATTCAGCGAGTGAATGATATGATCCAACGAGGACAATTAGATAGGGATGTTGACTATGGTGGAAACGAAATTTCGTATTGAGACACCTAATAGTGCCATCGAGTTTGCTGGATCGGAGAGTTTTGTTGAGTCCCAATTAGACAAAATCGAAGAATTATTATCGATGGCTGGAACTCAATCTCGTGCTCAGTTTGGTGGGGCAGTGGCGCCTTCTGTTGATGACGACCTATCTACCAATACGATCGCTGCAATCCTGGGGGTGAATAGCGGCCCTGAGCTTATTATTGCCGCCGCTGCGTACCTGACCCTTGTAAAGGGGGAAGATCGGGTTACCCGCAGTAGGTTGACCGAGGAAATGAAGGCCGCCACATCCTTCTTCAAAGCGACATACTTGAACAACCTGAGTGCCTACTTGGAGCGACTGACGAAGGCTGATCGACTTCGGATTGTCGCACCCCCAAACACATACGCGTTGTCAGCACGTGAGAGGCAGTCAATTGAAGCAAAGCTTGCTCAATCGTGACGATCTAAAGAACTGGCTTCACCGCAAGCTTTCTCCAAAAGACAAGCTTTTGATCATTCTGGCGACGTTTGATCGGCCTGTAATGGTAGGCAATCTTAAGGAAGTGGCGATAGAGGCCGGGTTTCGGATTCCGCCGTCGTGGAACCCCTCTGACATCTTGGGTAAGAGCAAGGGTTTGGCTATTCGCACCCCATCAGGTTGGGAACTCACTGAGGCCGGAAAAGCGCACCTTCGGAACATAGGCATCACGAAAATCAGCCTGGCCGCTGTCCAAGTAGCAACCGATCTTCGTAGCGAACTGGTGAACATTTCCGACAACGATACGCGCTCGTTCATTGAGGATGCAATTAGATGCTACGAACATGAGCTATATCGCGCTGCGGTTGTGATGTCGTGGTTGGCTGCGGTTCATGTGCTGCACAAACATGTGCAACAGCATCATCTCGCTGCATTTAACATGGAAGCTCAACGGGTTGATACCAAATGGCGAGTTGCCAAGACCACGGACGATCTTGGCCGGATGGGCGAAAATCAGTTTCTTGATAGAGTTGCGGCGATTTCCGTGATCGGCAAAAACGTCAAGGACGAACTGAAGCAATGTCTCAAGTTGCGTAACGGTTGCGGTCATCCAAATTCTATGAAGATTGGACCGAATGCGGTTGCTCACCATTTGGAAACGTTACTTCTAAATGTTTTCAAGCGCTTCGCTTAAGCCACTGATTGGGGCAGAGGGAAGGGGGTGTGTTGATTGCTGACAGCAATTTGGAAAGGGTGTTGAACCGGACCCGCCATTGACAGCCGTAGATTCCGGGTTAGCCTTAAGTGGTATACCAAAAACAAACACCAAATTTGCTCCGCAAACGGAGCGTCTAGGGAGAAAACAAAAAATTTCAGCGCAAGATTTGCGTCAGTTATCGCTGCCACGCTTGTAGCAGGCATGGTAGCGCTCGCAGTGCCGGCATCGGCGGCCAAAATCCGTTGGGGTACCTCACGCGTCGGGTCTTCCGGCCATCGCGCGGTGACGGCACTTACCCAGTTCCTGAAAGACAAAATGCCCGAACACACCTTTACGGTGCAGCCGACCCCCGGCGCGATCCTGACGGTGAAGGGCCATTCGAAAGGAGAGTTTGAAGGCTATTACGGCTCCGATGTCGCCTTTTTTGAACTCGCCAACAACATCAAGCGTTTCAAGGGCTTCAAGGACAAGATCCAGCGCCAGCCGGTTCAGACCTTTTGGGCTTTCACCATCGAGATGGGCCTTGGCGTTCATGCCCGCGACAAGGACAAGATCAAGTCGTGGGGCGACCTCGCAGGGAAGCGTGTCTTTACCGGCCCGCGTCCATGGGACACCCGCGCCCAGGTCGAGCGTGCGCTTGAAGCGCTCGGCATTAAATTCGACTATGTCGAGGTTAGCGTGAAGACGGCTGGTTCACTGCTCGAAAGTGGCCGTTACGACGCGTTCGGCGTTTACAGCAATGCCGAAGCAACAACGGCACCGTGGATCGCGGAAGCGTCATTGCAGACGGATTGGGCAGGTCTCGATCTGAGCGATGCCGAGGCCAAGAAGCTCAGGGATGCCGGCTTCACTGTGAAGAAGATTCCGACGAACATCTTCGGTAAGAAGAAGACTCATAGCGATGCTGTCACGATGCTGCCATTCCATTACGGGCTGCATCTCGGCACGCAAATTTCCGAAGCCGATGTTTACAAGATGCTGACTCTGATCGAACAGGGAGCCAAGGAGCTGGCTCAATCCGACAAGGCGTTCAAGCAGATTGCTGACAACATGGTTGAGATGCAGGTGCGCGGCGTCAATTCGTCGATTGACTTTGTGCCGGTGCATCCGGGTCTGGCAAAGTTCATGAAGGAAAAAGGTGTGTGGAAACCCGAATGGGATTCCCGCATCGCCAAGGCGAACTAGCGATCACCAGCGATGGTTAAACGATGAGAGGCTGGCGCAGGTTCCTGCGCCAGCCTCGACTTTATCTCCGAAGTCCGAGGGGGGCATTAGGGACTTATGGCATCCGACGCATCGACGCGCACGACGGCTCATCCGGCCGTTGATGCATTGTTCCTGATCACCGCAGTCGGCTTCTTTGCCGTGTTGATGAACTATTATGTGACGTCGACAGGCGGCCCCAGCCTTCTCGCCTCGACCATGGTGCCAATAGCCTTTGTGCTCTATGTCTTCGATGCCCTCAGGAAGAACGATTTCTATACGAAGCTGGGCGTATCGCTGAACTATCTCATTGCGGCGGCATATATCGCCGTTTCCCTTTACGTCTCCTATTACATGTATACCGAATTCGAGGACCTCGGCACCGAGCGTGCGGGTGACTGGGATCCGCTTGATTTCTATGTCGGCGGCGCCATGTTCCTGCTCATCATGGAATATGCGCGCAAGCGCCAGTTCGAGTTGTTCATCCTCAACATAATTCTGATTGTCTACGCCGTGTATGGCTGGGTCGTGCCCGGCATGTTCAATCATCCGGGTTTGAGTTGGGAGCGTATCGTGACTTCCATGAGCCTGGAGGATTCCACCGGCATCTTCTCCAACCTGCCGCAACTCGCACTGACACTCATCGGATCATTTGTGCTGGTTCTGAGCGTGTTGCGGGCGTTTGGCTGTATTGAATCCATATTGCGCGCGGCATCCCGGCTTGCGGCGCGTTCGCTTTACGCATTGCCACAAGCTGCAGTCCTCGGTTCCTTCGGTGTGGCGGCCGTCAGTGGCAGTGGTGCTGCAAACGCGGTCACAACCGGTTCGGCCACCATCCCAGCCATGATCAAGTCAGGCATGCCGCGCGAAAATGCGGCGTCGGTGGAAGCTGCCGCATCTCTCGGCGGTCAACTCATGCCGCCGATCATGGGTCTTTCGGCGTTCCTTGTGGCGAATTTCCTGGATGTCAGCTACGGCGACGTGGTCGCGCGAGGTTACGCGCCGGCACTGATCTATTTCATTTCGGTGTTTGTCAGCGTTTACCTGTTGTCGCGGTATGTCGGCACGGTTCTGGTCGGCTTCTGGCACATTGCTCATGCCTTCCTGGGCGAATACACAAAGCTCAAGATCGATGGCTCAGGCATAGTCCTTGGCCAGCTGCTGCAAAGCCTCAAAGCTCCGCATGCCGACATTGGGGTCAACTTCCACATGCGTTCGCATATGAGTGGCACCATTGAGAACGCACTCCTCTAACGTTTGGCGCGCCCGGTCATACACGTCCTCGACGGTGAAAGTTTCCTTCACGGCGGCAACCCGCGCCATGTGATCCCGGCCCCTGTTGGGCGATGGCGAGCAACGGTCGAGGATGCGGGACTTGTCCAGGTGAATGTGCGTTTCAATCAATCCGCTGGAGACGAGGCGCCCTTCGACATCAAGCCGTTCGCCGTCTGCTTCGAGGTGTGGCTCGATAGCCGCGATTTTGCTGCCTTCCAGGCCGATATCGACGGTGGGCGAATTCTCCGCTGCGCCAGCGATGCGGGCATTGCTCAGGATGAGGTCGAGTCCCATTTATACTCTCTCTGTTCTGGATTGACGCTTACATCAGGACTGCCGAATTGGCCGGATGGGCGTCGCATGACATTGAGCATTCACTTTAGTGCATCGGGTGCATCAGCGCCAATATGAAGAGCAATCTTGCAGTGTCGGCGCGACCCAACTATTGATCATCCACTAGAGTAATCCTTCCTGCAGGCCTTCCGGATCATTTGTCATGACATCTAAGACCATCCCGCCTCGTGAAGAGATCACAATCGGTTTCGCCCATGTTGCCTATCAGTTGGCCGACGCATTTTCGCGCCGCGATCTGGGCATCAATCATTTTCAGGTCTGGTCGGCCGACGATCTGAAAAGACGCGCCGGCGAGGCGGATGTGATTGTGACATCCGGTTTCTGGACCAACGACATCCTCGATGACTCGCCGCGTGTGGTGTTCGTCCAGTCTTCGAGCGCAGGCATGGATCGATTCGACCCGGAAAAATTCCGCACGCAGTCGGTCCGGCTTGCGAGCGGCCAGGGGGCCAATGAAAGGGCGGTTGCGGAGCATGCCATGGCATTGCTCCTGTCGCTCACGCGGCTCCTGCCTGAAGCCCGGGACAATCAGCACAACAAAAAATGGCGCGGTATGATTTCCGACCCCAATGTCAGAGAGGATGAGCTCGGCGGTAAAACGATGCTCATTGTGGGTATGGGGCGGATTGGTTCCCGGTTGGCGACGCTGGCCAAGGCATTCGACATTCATGTCATCGCGCTAAAGCGAGACCCGTCAAAGGGAGGCGAGGCAGCGCATGAGGTTCACGCTCAGGAAAAGCTGCATGAACTGCTACCGCGTGCCGACATCGTTGCATTGACCTGCCCGCTGACCCCGGAGACCGAGAACCTGATCGACGCGGACGCTTTTGCCGCCATGAAACCCAGTGCCTTCCTCATCAATGTTGCGCGCGGCAAGGTGGTAGAGGAAAACGCGTTGATCGCTGCGCTGGAGAACGGCCAGATCGCGGCCGCTGGGCTCGATTGCACGGTAGAAGAGCCGTTGCCGGAAAGCTCACCTCTCTGGTCATTCGACAATGCCCTCATCACACCGCACACGGCCGGCGAGACCCGTCGCTACGAAGACAATGTCGTCGACATTCTCATGGATAATCTCGAGCGGCTGTGGCGCGGGGACACCGAGCTGCGAAACGAGGTCGCTTAACAACTGGCCAAGTTTAGTGCTTCAGCTGACGCGGGCGACAAAGTCGTCGAAGACCTCCTGTCCCAGTTCACCCAGCAGCCGTTCCGCCGGCATGGCCCGTTGATCCATCGGCAATCCCACCTCGCGCTGCAGCTCGAGCGCACTCATGCGACGTGACCATTTTGGATCATGCTCGGCCAGGCGTCTGAAGAACACCGCACTTTCGGCAATCGTGCTGGCGTAATAGAGACGCTCGATCCCCGCGATATGCATTGTCGCAACGCACATGGAGCAGGGCTCGCAGGACGTGTAAAGATCGCAGCCCGGCAGTGTGGGAGTTCCCAACCGCTTGCAGGCGTCACGAATGGCCTCAACCTCGCCATGAGATGTCGGGTCGAATTTTCCGTGAGATCGATTGAGCCCCTCACCAATAATTGCGCCATCTTTCACAACGACGGCCCCATAGGGCAAAGCGCCGGGTTCGCTGAGGCTCTCCCGCGCGATCTCGATCGCCCGGAGCATGAAGTCTTCATTCATGGGCAATTCTCCTGTTTTTCGCGCATCAGCGTCAGTGCAATGTTCGCAAGTCCCGGCCAGTGGTGTGCTTGATGGTCGGCCACAATAATCCAGTCTTTCATCGGAGGCTTGGTTTTGAAAGGGGCCAGATGGGTCCACGCGTCGGTCGGAATGGATGGGAAATCAAAATCACGGCCAAGGCGCACACCGAGACCCGCAGTTCCTGACTTTGTGGAGCGGAACGCGAATACCTTGCCCTGATAGGTGACCGCCTCAGCTGACATCATGCGGCCATGCTCGACGCCTTCCTCACTTGATACCAATCGGTCCGCCAAGGCTTCCCATGTTTCAGCCCCATCAGTTGATCCATTGTCGGTTTTCGTCATTTGCGTCGCCTCACCATGAAGATTGTGAAAAGAGCATAGCGGGCGAGAAAAATATGTTCTCGAACATTTTATGCAGTCCGTTACGGTTTGTCGCCAAATGACAGATGGGGGATTTCCAGTGACTGAATTTTCCGGATTTCCGAAGGAACTTGTCTCGTTTTTGAGGGATTTGGCCGCCGACAACGACAAGGACTGGTTTGTCGCGAACCGGGCAATCTATGACGAGGCTTACATGGCGCCGGCGCTTGTTTTCATAGAAGCGCTTTCTCCCCGTCTTGCGAAACTTTCTCCGCCGTTGCAGGCAGTGCCAAAGCTCAACGGATCGTTGAGGCGCATCCATCGCGATGTCCGCTTCTCCAAGGATAAGCGGCCATACAACACGCGGCTGCATCTGGTGTTCTGGACGGGCGATCACCCCAATCGCGCGCCGGCAATGCATTTTGTGGTTGCACATGACCATCTGGGGTTCGGCTCCGGGCAGTGGGGGTTTGGGCCCGACGCTCTCAAGAGATATCGAGAAGCGGTGGCGGACCAGATGAAAGCGCGTGCGTTGCAGAGCGCGATCGACAAGGCGTGTGCCGGTGGGGTCTATGAGCTGAGCGAGCCTGTGTTGGCCCGGGTGCCCAAAGGTTTTGATGCTGACGCGCCACACGCTGAACTCTTGCGCCACAAGGGCATTGTCGTGAAGGGCGGGGGCGACACTCATCCTGCGGTTCTTTTCTCACCGGACATAGTCGATTGGACACTGGAGCAAATAAGGCTGACCATGCCTCTGCATCGCTGGCTCGTGGAGAACGTCGACGGATAAAGGTTTGGCTTCGAAATCAACGTCCAGTTCAGGCCAGGCGTATCTGCGTCTGCTTGCTCTCGAGGCGGCCTGGCCATGGATCGCGGCTGACATAAAAAACGCGCCAGGCGAAGACGCCTGGCAAACGCGATGGATGGAAGAAGCTGATGACGTCAGCGCGCTAATCCTGGGGGCCGACGCTGTCCCCGACATGTGGGCGGTCGCGATGACCGGCGATGGCCCGGAAGTTGTCGGTCAGACGCATCTGAAGTCCAGAATACATCTCGGTAAGAGCCCGTTCCTCGGCGCGCATTGGCATGTACGGCCCGATCTCGATGGGGTGTGCTGTTACGAGGTCCTTGCGGTTGCCTTTCACACCGAGCCTGGAACGGAAGCGCTGCGCCTCGTCCGCGGTGGGCAGGAGGAAGAAGTCTCAACCCGCGACGGCGGCAAACGGTTCGTCTTTGCAGATCTGAATGATGCCACGCCCATCGAGCGGTTCACCGGAATTCGCATTGATGGCGCCTGGCATGCTCCAGTGCGCGAGGATTCGCCATATCGCGCAAGCTACGCCGCGGAAGCCTGGGAGGCGTACTCCCACACCTGGAACACGCCGGAAGGCACTTGGCACGACTGGTGTGGCAGTCTGTTCTATGAACTGGAAGATGAAGAGTACGAAGACATGGTGATCAATTTGTTGCGTAACCTCGATCCTGAAAAACACCAATCTGGATTGGGATCACTTGGTGCCGGTCCGATCTATGGCTCAGGACACTCATTCTACGATGCCGTGGAAAACGATCCGCTTATCCATCCCCGCTCGCTCTATCAGGCCTTGCTGCTGGAGCGTCCTGAGTTCATGGATTCCGATGTGGCCGAGCGCTATCACCGGCTGATGAAGAATTTGCAGGCGCGCAAGTGGTAGGTATTCAGTCGGGCAAAAAACCGACCGCCCCATTTCCTGGCATCAGAATAAAGGGCGGCCGGGTGTATGCATCGAGGCATCGGGGGGGCGAGCCTCAGATGATCGTTATTAGATTACCAAGTAGCCGTGTCGGTGCCTGAAATCACGGCAGCAAGCTCGACATATTCCTTGCAGCCTTTGCCGCAGCGCTTACCAATCTCTGCCAGTTCGAGCTTGGCAAGGTCGAGGCGACCAGCCTTTACATACCCTTCTCCGAGATACTCGCGTGCAAGCACGAAGTCTGGATTGATTGCAAGCGCGGCCTTGTAATAGGTAATCGCCGTATCAAGATCTCCGCTCTTGCGGTAGCTGTAGCCCAGGTAATTCAAAACGTGTGGATCCTGTTGGTTCGCCGTTTTCAGGATTTCGATGGCCTTCTTAAAATGACCGGTCTTGGCAAGAATCCTCCCTTCGGCGTAAAGCTTGTCGCTTGGGCTAAGTTCAGATTGGTTCTTCTTTTTCTTGCACCGGTTGCCGCTGTTGCTCCAGAAGCAATGACTCAGAGCCTGGCAGGAGTTTTTGGTGGTTTTTGTTGAGCATGCCGGATTGGAGGCGGGAGCCGGGGAACCGCCGCCTGCGGCATATGTCGGCGTTACGGTGAGAAGCGCGGCGGAGCCGACGAAAGCCGCGGCGAGAAACTTCACAGCCATGCGCGAAATCGGTTGGGAGGTGTTGTACATTTCAATTACCTTTTGTTGCTTCGATCCAGGCATTCGACGCACCGGGGGAAACGCGCCCTCATCGGCGTGTGCATGGGGTAAACACGCTATCTCCAGAATTATTCGATTTTAAGACCAAAAAAAGATGAGCGACGATGCCCACAACACTGTGAATGCCGGTCTGGCCGAGCACTTGACCCGCCTCTGGCGGTACGGTCTCGTTTTGTCGGGCAGCCGCGATGCAGCGGAAGACCTTGTGCAGGCCACGTGCGTGCGGGCTCTTGAACGTTCGCAACAGTTCCAGGAAGGAACGCGGCTTGATCGCTGGCTGTTCTCGATCCTGAATTCGATTTGGAAGAATGAACTGCGTTCCCAGAAAATCCGGACTGGTGAGGGGTTTGTCAGTGCCGAAGACGTGCTGGTCGGTGATGGTGCAGCAGAAGTTGAAACGAATATTTTCGCCCGTCAGGTGTTAGCAGAAGTGCAGACATTGCCTGAAGTGCAGCGCGTGACGGTCTTTCTCGTTTATGCGGAAGGGCTGACATACAGGGAGGCCGCAGAAACCCTGGATGTGCCGGTAGGAACGATCATGAGCCGGTTGGCGGCGGCGCGTGCCAAGCTCGGCCAGCTCAATCAGGACGATGCCACAGGCAAAAAAGAAACGGATCGAACCAAATGAGTAACTGGCGCGATCATGGCCCCGTAACGGACGAGGATCTTGTTGCTTATCTCGACGGGATGCTCGAGGACGAGCTGGCGGAATATGTCGAGGGTGAAGTCAGATCGGACCGTGATCTGAATGCTCGACTCGAACTTCTGCGCCGCGGTGAACGTCCGTTTGAAGAAGCTTACGACCTGCTGCTGCACGAAGCGCCCCAGAAACGGTTGAAGCAGATTCTCAAACTTGCCAAGGAACCACCTCCCAAACCTGCTGAAGAGACCGAGATGGAACGGCCTGCAGCGCGGACGGCGGGGATGGCGGCAGGTGCACGCAGAGAGCCGTGGGCGGGTTGGCGTATGTTGGCTGCCGCTGCTGTGTTGATTGCGGTTTTTGCCGGTGGCCTCTACTCGAGCCGTCTGATTCAAGTGCCGGGTCAGAAACAGCAGGCTGCCGGCGACTCCTGGTCAAAGAAGGGCTGGCGCGCAGCGGTCGCGGAGTATCAGTCTCTCTTTATTACCCAAACGCTGCAGAGTGCCGGTGGAGATGAGCAGGAACAGGCCTCCAGCATGCGTGTGGTATCGAACTACCTGGGAATTGATCTGACGGCAGATAAGGTGAGTGTTGCGCCGCTCGAACTGAAGCGTGCTGACGTATTGAAATTTGCGGGCAAACCGCTGGTGCAGGTTGCCTATCTGGCAAATGGCAAGACGCCGGTGTCGTTCTGCATCATAAAGGGTAAGCGCAAACCCCATGAACTGGCGCAGGAGCAGCGTCTCGGGCTCAATATCGTTTACTGGGATACAGACGACTTCGGTTTCATGGTGATCGGCGATGTGCCGAAGGACCAGCTTGACGAAATCGCACGCAAACTTCGCCGGCAAGTATCCTAGGCAATGCGGGTTTGAGCGCCGGCCTATTCTGCTGCATGCGCGGCGTTGACCGGTTGCAGGTCTCCGGTGATTACATAACGTAGAACGGCGACGATCTGCTCGGGCGTTTCCGCAACCGCCTGGGCCGCGGCGTCGACTTCTTTGAGAGCGTGGGCGTGACCGGGACCGTGCATAATAATGAGGGGCTTTCCCAGGGCCGCCGCAAAGCCTGCATCAAATGCAGCATTCCACTGCTTGTACTGATCGCCGAAACGCACAACGACGATGTCAGCTTGCTCGATGAGTGTGCGCGTCCGGATGGCGTTGACACCTGCTCCTTTGCGGTCTTTCCAGAAGGCGTTCTCTTCCGTGCCGAGAATTGCAACACCGCAATCATCGGAAAAGCCGTGGTTGGTCACAGGCGCGGAAAACTCGACGGGCAGGTCGGCGGTCTTCGCCCCTGCCTCAATCCGTTCGCGCCAGTCGGTGTGGATTTCGCCAGAAAGATATACGTGCCAATTCGTCATCTGAAGTGCTCCGTATTTGCGACCACACATTCAGAGGCGGTCGTTTTCGCTGGACCGGACATATAAGGGACAAGGCATGCCGGGTCGAGGGGATGGCTTGTGCGAATTATAAACCCGAAATCCATCTCGTGATCGGATTTCCCGTCGGACTTGTAGTGAACAAGGCAGCTGACTCCAACAGCATGAGAGTTTTGGTTGGTGTGCTCGATTCGGCATTTGCGCTGTTTTGATCGACTGGAAATGGCGATTCAGAAAAAGTGATTCGCCCCCATACGGCGCTGATTGCCTCAGTCCAAGTCCACTCAATGACTTTGCAGCCGGCTGCATCTGCGGTGTCATGGAAGTGCGTTCGCCTTGTCGAGCCTGGTGACCATCCTGCTTTCATCAGGCGCATTGCCGGCAAACAGATCAATCGTTCGGCGACGCTGTTGTTGTCTGGTTTTTCTATGGGTTCGATCCCAGGGCGACACCCCATGGACTAGCATTGCACGCGAGATCTGGTTGTTGGTCGCCCAGTCGTTCTCCCCCGTTGATCACTAGCGGATTGTTGAAGCAATACGTAACCCGATATCTCCGCAGGGGCTGTTTCACGCTGTCGTATTTTGAGTTCTCACTGTCCCAAATGCCTATGGTGTTTGAACAGCGCTACGAGCTTTTCCGCTATTCCAACAGTAGCAATTCCATTCAGACAAATGGCTTAGACCTTTGGTATGTGAGACCTTGGACTTAAACCGATTTATGCATTGATTACAGTGTGTAAGCGCGTACTCTCCGCCCTGGAATAGGGCCGCAGCGCGGCCAAAGCAAAAAACCTGTGGGAGATTAAGAATGTCAGCTTTTGTCAAAAAGAATACTTGGGTCATTCCGGCAATTGGGTTTGCGATATTGATTGCCGTTGGGATTGCTTTTTCCTAGCGCGGCACAATTTGCTGAGACAAATTCAAGGGAGGCGTTAGCCTCCCTTTTTTATTCAGAAATGGATTGAGATGCGGTGGCAAAGCGGCCCGGCGCCGCATTGTGGGCGCATATGCGAATAATCGCCGAGCCGACAATTCAGATACCTAAAGGCCTGTCGCGATGTTTCCGACAAACAGTACCAAATAGGCAATCAGAGCGAACCAAAGCTCATTGCCACTTACAATGGGTATGCCCGTAACGGAGCCAAGAACTGCAAGGATTGCCAAGACTACTGAAATGATAAAAATCGGGGTAGTTGGTGCGCTGAGGTTCATTGTCGCCTCCGTTTCGTTGACGTTGCGGAGTCTAGCCGTATTTTGTATTGGCAGAAAGCCGTAGATGAAGGAGTGGGGATAATGCGCCCGTTGATCAGGCTTGCTTTGGGTACCGTATTGCTGGCGATCTTACTGGTTGCAGTTGCGTTTGCGTTGCCACAAGAGATCACTGTTGCCCGTTCGAAGGTTATCAATGCGCCGGAGTCGGACGTGTTTCCTTTGGTGAACAGTCCGAAACGCTTCAATGAATGGTCTCCATGGGCTGCACGAGACCCGGAAATGAAGTTCACGTTTTCAGGGCCGGCAGAGGGCAAGGGCGCTCGGATGGAATGGAGTAGCGATGAGTTCGAAACAGGATCACAGGAGATACTGGAGAGCCGGCCCAACTCCCACGTGAAGGTAAAGCTCGACTTCGGCGATATGGGAAACGCAATCGCGACATATCAGCTGCGGCCAGACGGAGCAGGTACGAAGGTGGTTTGGTTGTTTGAGACGAACACCGGAAACAATCCGATTAAACGCTGGATGGGGCTTATGTTTGATCGTTGGATTGGCAAGGACTATGAGATGGGCTTGGAAAAACTCAAGCAGGTTGCTGAGGCCGGACAGTAACGAACAGCTAACTGCGCCCCTCTCTATGACGAGCGGCCTCATAGCCAATTCATGCAACTCTGTGAGAGGACCCCTTGGGCAGCGCAGATGTCAGGCTAGACGCCTTTCATGCAAACACCGACCATCAGCACGGCCCAAGCTGCTGCCGCGACCCAAAAAGCAAGATTCATCGAGATGGTGGCAACGCCGAACACGTTGATGAAGTAGAGAACCAACGCGATAACACCCAGGATGACTGAAATGTTGAAGTTCATCTTGGTTGGCGGAGTGAGGTTGGCCATTTTTCTCTCCCAATGTGATTCGCAATGCAAAATCGTACCATGCGATCAAACGGCGCCCAGTACGAATTGGAATTGGCAAGAAACCTTTGCGAGGGCAACTCTTGGTAGGCGATTGTTTTGGCGATGGCGCAGAGCCCTGTAATTGAACAGTATTTTGTGTGCATCGGCGCACAGAAGGCGGGCACGACGTGGCTTGCCCGCGCCCTCGCTCGCCACGATGATGTGTTCGTTACGCCAGTCAAGGAGATCCACTATTTTGATCACATCGTCGGATTGACCGAGCATTTGAGCGCGCGAAAAAGGCGCTCACGTTTTCGCAAGTATCACCAGCGCATGTGGACCCAGTTGCACAATTGGCGCGAACACCGGGCGCAGGCCGCCTGGTACCGCTCCTATATGAGAACCGATCTCGACGATGACTGGTACGCATCCCTGTTCGCACACCGCGACGGCAAAAAGGTTGCCGGCGAAATCACGCCCGAATACGCGCTGATTGGTGAGCCCGGACTGAACCATCTGAAAAAACTGGCGCCCGATGCGCGGGTCATTTTCATCATGCGCAACCCGGTTTCCCGCGCGTGGTCGCAGCTGCTGCATCTGTGTCGCGCGCGAAAACAAAATGCCGATGCGTTGGTTACACCCCAATTTCTGGCCACAACCGAAGAAGAACGTTTCACGGCGCTGGCCGATTATGTCCGCGTCCTGGATGCACTTGAGGCGGTATTTTCGCCCGACCAGATCTATCTGGATTTCTATGAAGATATTCACGCAGACCGTCCGGCAGCACTGGCGCGCATTTGCAGGTTTCTCGGTGTTGCGTCAGATGTGGGGCGCTTTGAAGGTCTTGAGGAACGTCATAATCAATCACAGCAGGCGCGCATGCCCGCAGATCTGCGTAAAGAACTGCGTCTGAAATATCGCTCCATGGTCCGTGAGATTGAGGCGCGGGTCGGGAGGGTACCCTCCGCCTGGCGGCGTGAGTTCAATCTTCCCCCAAAGTAAAACGGCCGGACTTTTGGTGCCTCCGGCGCCGATGCTAAAAGGCCTGGTTTTCACCCCGCCGCTTGCGGCTGGGTTCAACGGCGCGGCGTAGATGCCGCCAGAGCCCGAGTGTCAGCGCGCTCATCAACGCAAAGATCACCCCCATGACTGTTAGCGTCCAGGCGCGGCTGGAAGTTTCCTCATTTACGTCTCCCGGTTTTGCGCTTGCCTGATCGAACTTACTGCCATTTAGCGCAGCGATGGTCTGCGTATCAGGCTGGTTCGTTGACGCTTTGTCTGAAACCGCCTTGTCGGGCTGCGGCTTGAGTGCTGGCTGCGCATTTTCGGGAGCGGAAACCAATTTTGTTGGGCTGCCAAGACGCGTCTCGTTTGGATTTCCGGCAGCTGTTTGTCGGCTAACCATCCCATCATACACCCAGCCTGCGGGGAGGTTGATCGGCAGATCCTCGCTCGCAAGGGGCTGATCCTCAGGCCGCAGAGGAGTGACATCAAGCGTCACCAGGCTGGTCATGCGACTGACAAGGTCATGCTCGATCGCAACTGCCTCGATCGCCTTGTCGACATCGCTCGCCGATTGCCCGGAGTAACGGCGGGCCTCGAGCGAGGCGATTTTGTGGCGTGCCCAGTACTTGCCTACTCCGGTTGCCGTCTTCGCAGTTGCAAGGGACAGCGCCTGCGTCCAGGGCCTTCCAGACATTGTGCCTGAAATCTTCAGATCGCCCTTCAGTGCTGAAAGCCGTGCGGTGATCACAAGTGGATCGCCAAGGTAAAGGTCGGGGAGGGGGTTGGGCCACATATCCACACGCAATCCTGACGCCCACTCAAGCCGCAGGTCTGTGATGACAGGCCGCTCCAGTCGCCGGAACAAACCGTTCATGCGTTCGCGTATTTGGGACTGAGTTGAGATATGCAAAAAACTGCCACGCCCGATTTCCGCTGCGCGGCGCATCAGAAAGCTGTTTGGAGCCGAACCGATGCCAACCGTGAAGACGCGCGAACGTCCGCGTTTTTGCGCCAGGATCGAAAAGAGTTTTCCTTCATCAGAAACAGCCCCGTCGGTAATCAGAACCACCTGACGTACGCGGCGCTTGTCCTTCTGTCGCGGGTCGGCAAGGGCGGCAAGAAGGGCGGGCAGCATCCGCGTGCCGCCTCTGGCTTGGAGCTTTGAGACGAAATGGGTCGCGATGCCGACGCTTTCTTTTGTTACTGAAACCGGTTCCTGAAAGAGTTGCTCAAAAGAACTGTTGAACGGAATTACGTTGAAGCGATCTCCTGGACGGAGCCGTTGGAGCGCCAGTTTCAGGCTCTCGCGCGTCTGGCTGATTGGAGGGCCATTCATGGAACCGGACGTATCAACGACAAAAATTATTTCTCGGGAAACTGGCGCAAGTGCGGCTTCGTTCTTTGGTGGCATCAGCATCGCCGTGACATAACTATGTTCACCAGGGTCTTCCTGGTATGCGGCCGTGAATGGCGAGGATGTACCTTTCGGTTTCCAGGCGAGTTCAAAATTCCGATCTGCCGGGACAAGACCTTGGTGCAGGGCGACTACTGCGGTCGCGTCGCCGGTCCGGCGCAGGGCAATTTCATGAGTGTCGCTTGTAACTTTTCCGAGTGGGAAGCCGGAATTGATCCGCACCTGTAGCGAAACGGAATTGACTTCTTCCCGCGCAGGATCACGCGCTGGCGGTTTTGGGAGATGGGCTTCGGTAGGTTCGTCGAGCGTCACCGGGCGAATTTCCGCCCTGGGCCCATGCCGGGTTGCGATCACGAGGGGAAAACGGAGGGAATAAGCATCTCCGTCTTTGTGCAGCGTCTCCTGATATTCGAATTTAATGGTGACTTCTTCGCCAGGACCAATGTTTGCAACTGAGGCGGCAAAGACGTTTGGCCGATGCGGAGTTAGAAGGTTTGCTTTCCGTCCAGCGATTCGTGCAGCCTCGTAGTATTGCCGGGCCTTTTCGTGCGAGGTGATTTCACTCTTTATGAAACGTCTGCCAATTCGCATGGAAAGGACATCGACCGCCGCATTTTCAGGTAGCGGAAATGCGTAGATGCCCTCGACCCACCCTTTTTGCGTGTTTTGGAAGCGCTGGGTGACGGTGGCGCGGGCCATGGGCCCGGTAATTGTGATGTCGACGTTTGTGTGGAGGCGTACCGCCGGTATTGTTGTTGCGTCACCGGCGCCG
>DEIT01000003.1:0-7963 GCA_002352635.1 Hyphomicrobiaceae bacterium UBA2767
TGGGTCGCACGGGCACCCTGTTCGCGTGCGAACAAGATGGAATTTCACCCGATATCGTGACAGTCGCCAAGGGCCTGGGTGCCGGCTATCAACCCATTGGTGCGACACTTGTTGCGTCAACGCACTCAGAGGCGATCACCAAAGGCAGCGCCCAGCTTGCTCACGGCCACACCTATATGGCGCATGCAACAGCCTGCGCTGGAGCCCTCGCCGTACAGAAAGTGATCGAAGATGACGATCTCCTGCCGCAAGTGCGCACACGTGGAGCATACGCGACCGATCTGCTGCGAGACAGGCTGGGTCAGCACGCCCATGTCGGCGACATCCGCGGACGCGGACTTTTCATCGGCCTTGAACTCGTCGCCGACCGGGAGACGAAAGAGCCGTTTGCGCCTGACCTCAACGTAGCGGGGCGGGTCAAGCAAGCGGCCTTTGAGAACGGACTTATCTGTTATCCGAGCGCCACCAGTGCGGACGGCGAGCGCGGCGACCATGTCTTGCTCGCGCCGCCTTTCATCATTTCCGAAAGCGAACTGGATGAACTCGCGGACAAGCTTGCCAAGAGCCTCGACGAGGTCTTCCAGACCGTCGCCTGAATTGAGTGCGGCGTGAGCGATATCGGACAGACACATGAATGACGCAGACAAGGCGTTTTACCGCAACAAGGTTCGTGAACGCCCGGCGGCTGCTGAAATTGTCACGCCGGGACCAGGTCAGGAATCGGTTTGGAACTATCCACGGCCACCGCGCGTTCGCGCGATCAGCAAGTCCGGCAAAGTTGAGTTGAACGGCCATGAAGTCGCCTCTAGCAGCAACATTCTCAAGGTGATGGAAACCGCCTCACCCCCGACCTACTACTTCCCGCCAGACGACATCGACCGATCCTGCCTCATCGAGAGCACCCACACGACGTTCTGTGAATGGAAGGGTGAGGCCACTTATTGGCACGTTGTCGTCAATGAGACACGGGTTGAAAATGCAGTGTGGTCTTATCAGGACACTCTGGACGATGCGGGCGACTGCAGACAGCTGAAAGGATTCTTCGCTTTCTACCCGCAGGCACTCGGCTGCACCCTTGGTGATCACAAAATCGATCCGCAGCAAGGGGCGTATTACGGCGGGTGGATCACACCGGACATCACCGGCCCCTTCAAGGGACCTCCGGGCACTCAAGGTTGGTAGAAAAGAAACGGCCCCGCGCCTTGCGACACGGAGCCGTTGGTTGACTTAGCGCGAAAGAGACGGTTATGCGGCTCCCTCTTTGCGCATTCTTGCACGTTGCAGGAAGACAACGAGGCCAAGCAGCAGGAGCGCGGGTAAGTAGAACACTTGCTTCGGCATGCGATCGGCAGGCACCTTCACCTCACGCACTTCCCAGTCCAAATCGATCTTCTGCTTTTGCGCGAAACTGCCGAATTCCACATTTTCGACCAACATCTTGCCGTCCTCATTGCGGAGTTCGAGGCCTGCCGCAGTCTTCAGACGCTCGGCGCCATCACCGGGAGCCCCAAGCGGCAACTCAACCGTTTTTGTAACTTGTTTGCCGGAGATATTTTCCCCGGAAACGACCACCCGTAGACCGCCATCTGCCGGCGCCTCGCCGGCAATTTTCGCGATATCGGCGGGTGCCGCATCGTTAAAAGGCGGATGAACCTGATCGAGCCAGTAGCCCGGCCGAAACAGGGTGAGAGCGATGAGCAACAACGCAAGGCTCTCCCAGATGCGGCTTTTCACCAGGAAATATTGCTGCGTCGCCGCCGCGAACAACAACATCGCCATCACCGCCACGATGAAGACGAACACCGCCTGCACCAATGTCACGTCGATCAGTAGCAGATCCGTGTTGAACAGGAACAGGAACGGCAGGATCGCGGTGCGGATGTCATACATGAAACCCTGTATGCCCGTCTTGATCGGATCGCCGCGTGATATGGCCGCCGCCGCAAAGGCCGCCAGGCCTACCGGTGGCGTATCGTCGGCAAGAATACCGAAATAGAAGACGAACATGTGCACAGCAATGAGCGGTACGATCAGGCCCGATTGCGCGCCAACCGACACGATAACGGGGGCCATAAGCGATGACACAACAATGTAGTTCGCCGTCGTCGGCAACCCCATCCCGAGAATAAGGCTCAGGACTGCAACGAAGAACAACATCAGCATCAGATTGCCGCCGGAGATGAACTCGACGAACTCACCCATCACCTGATGAGCACCCGTAAGCGAGATTGTTCCGACAATGATGCCAGCCGTTCCCGTGGCAACCGCAATACCGATCATATTGCGCGAACCGGCGATAAAGCCGTCGATCATCTCATCAAAACCGTGTTTGAATCCGGCCAAGAGGTCGCTGCCCGTGCCCCTGAAGATTGCTTTCAGGGAGTGTTGGGTCAGCACAATAAAGATCATCGAAAGCGTCGCCCAATAGGCAGACAAGCCGGGCGAGAAGCGTTCAATCATCAAACACCAGATCAGCACGACCAGCGGCAGCAGAAAATAGTAGCCAGTCCGAGCGGTGGGTCCAACCGGCGGAAGTATCGTCAGTGGTGCGTTCGGATCGTCGACCTCAAGATCGGGAACTTTCGATGCATACCAGAGCAGCACCAGATAGGCGATGATGAACCATGTACAAACCGCATAGAAGGTCGCATCGCCAAACACATCCTTGGTCCAGCCGAGGCCATAATAGATGACCGCGGCAAGTCCTACGACGCCGACGAATCCGCCCAGCATATTGGTCAGTTTCTTCGCAATCGGGCTTACCGGACCGGAGCGTTCCATACCCTTCAGACCAAGCTTCAGCGCTTCGAGATGCACAATGTAGACAAGCGCGATATAGGAGATTACTGCCGGAAGGAATGCATGGCGGACAACGTCCAGATAGCTGATACCCACATATTCCACCATCAGGAAGGCAGCCGCGCCCATAACCGGCGGCGTAAGCTGTCCGTTGGTCGATGAGGCGACCTCGACCGCGCCGGCCTTTTCGGCCGGGAAGCCAACCCGTTTCATCAATGGAATTGTGAAGGTGCCGGTGGTTACCACATTGGCAATCGAAGAACCTGATATCAGCCCTGTCATCGCTGACGACACCACAGCCGCTTTTGCCGGACCGCCGCGCAGATGCCCGAGCAGCGAGAACGATACCTTGATGAAGTAGTTGCCGGCTCCCGCCTTGTCGAGCAGCGACCCGAACAGCACGAATAGGAACACCATGGACGTGGACACACCGAGTGCAACGCCGAAGACGCCTTCGGTCTGCATCCAGTAATGCCAAAGCGCCTTGCCAAGCGAGGCACCCTTCCACTGGATCACCTCAGGAATGAAATCCCGGTCTCCGAAGAAAGTGTACATCATGAAGACGGACGCAACGATCACCAGCGGCAGGCCGAGCGATCTGTATGTGGCGGTCAAGATCACAACGAGCCCAATACACGACATGACGATATCGGTATTGCTGGATATGCCGGCGCGGTCAGCAATGCCGGCGCTGTCAAATATCAGATACAGACAGGCGGAAACGCCCGCCAACCCGAGCACCCAGTCGTACCAGGGTATGTGATCTCGTGGGCTTGTCTTGAAAAGCGGAAAAGCAGTGGCTGCCAGGAACAGGGCGAACGAAAGATGGATTGAGCGGCCCTGGTCGGAATTCAATGTGAAGTTGATCGGTATCCCAAAAAATTCCTTGGACAGTTCGGTCAACATAAACGGGAAATTTGACGCATAATAAATCTGGAAGAGCGCCCACAGCAGGGCAACCCCCGTGATCAGTTTACCTTGCCAGTTTGCTGGATTGCGTGCGCCAGTATCGATTTCCGCAACCATGCGGGCGGCTGCGTCATCATCGTCTATTGGAGCTGACGCTGCTCCGGGCGCTTCCTTCAGCACCTTTTCCGTTTTCTTCGCCATCAAACCCCCCTCCCAACCCCAAATAGGGCAAATTTCTGGCTCGCCGGTAAGAAAAATGGAGGGGCGCAACGGCCCCTCCATCTATTTCAGCCGTATTTACTTCATCAGGCCAAGTTCTTTATAGGCCTTCACCGCGCCTGGATGCAGAGGAGCGGACAGGCCATCCTTGACCATTTCTTTGGGATCAAGGTTGTTGAACGCCGGATGCAACTTCTTGAAGTCGTCCATGTTCGAGAAGACAGCCTTCACGAGCTCGTAGACCACTTTATCAGGAACCTTGGCACTGGTCACGAAAGTCGCGCCCACGCCATAAGTATTGATGTCCTTGTCGTTGCCCGTATACATGCCACCAGGAATGGTAGCTTTACGGTAGTAAGGCTTGTCGGCGATCAATTTTTCGATGGCCGGACCGGAAACATCGACGATCAAAGCGTTGCACGAAGCAACCGCTTCCTTGGTCGATGCAGACGGATGACCGACGAGCCAGAAATAGGCATCGATCTTGTTGTCGCACAAGGCCTGGGACATTTCAGCGGATTTCAACTCTGAAGCAAGCTTCAGATCGCCACGTTTCCAGCCCAATGCGCCTTCCAGCACTTCCCACGTACCGCGGGTACCTGAACCGGGATTGCCGATGTTGAGGCGTTTACCCTTGGCATCGGTTAGCGTCTTGATGCCGGAATCGCGGCGTGCCAGAACCGTCACAGGCTCAGGATGGACCGAAAAAACCGAACGCAGGTCCTTGAACGCGCCTTTGTCCTTGAATTTAGAAGTGCCGTTATAGGCATGATATTGCCAGTCGGACTGAGCGACGCCGAATTCCAGCTCGCCCGCGCGAATGTTATTGATGTTGTAGATTGAACCGCCCGTCGACTCGACCGAGCAACGGATACCGTGATCTTTACGGTTCTTGTTCATCAGGCGGCAAATGGCGCCGCCCGTCGGATAATACACGCCAGTGACACCGCCGGTGCCAATGCTGACGAATTTCGTTTCAGCCTTGACTTCGGCCGTCACGAGCGTGGTACCCAGAGCGATTACTCCGGCAAGCGCCACTACTCTACCTTTTGCGGTAAATGGCATAATGTCCTCCCTATACCAATTCAAACTCATCCGCTGCTTTAGTATGGTGGTGAAGTTGCACCTCCACTCTCCTGCAGCGGCGGGCTTATTATTAACGGAATTGAATAGAAGATGTAACCGGGAGTTTCATAACTCTTGGTAATAGGTAAATCGCTCAGACGATGGGGCTGCTGACGAGTTTAAGGGGTTCTGGCGAGGCCTTTTTCCTCAAGTTCGGCGAGGTATTCCGCCCAGCGCTCCTCATAGGATGCCCCCAGACCGTGCAGATATTCCCAAGAGTAGAGCCCTGTGTCATGACCGTCGTCAAAGACGATCCTGACTGCGTAGTTGCCGACCGGTTCAATTGCTTTCACAAGCACCTCGCTCTTGCCGGGCACAGTGACGCGCTGCTCAGCACTGTGGCCCTGCACTTCCGCACTCGGGCTTAACACCCTTAGAAATTCCGCATCATAGGAGAAATTCAAGCCGTCTTCGAAAACGACGCTTAAGCGGTTCTTCTCCGGGTTCAGACGGATTTCAGAAGGCCAGACTGTATTTTGCTGTGTCATGATCGCTTATTAAATGGCACATTCGGGGACTATCTTGAACGTGCAGTTGATGCGGGCTCGTACTGGTGACGTTAGAATCCTAATGGGGCGAATGCAATCTCGCATAGACAGCCTGAAACGCTGATGATAGTGGCGTATTCGATGAGTGTCTTGAGAGTATTTGTTCTTGTTTTCTTCATGTTCGCGGCAGGTGTCTCGCCGGTGCCTGCGACAACTATGGAACCGGACCTGCCACCAGGGAAAGACCCCGGCGGCATCGCGGTGGCAATCATCGATTCTGGCGTCAATTACACGCTTGATCAAATCGCACACCGGCTCGCCCGGAACGAAAACGGGGAGTGTCTCGGATACGATTTTCACGACAACGACAAAAAGCCGTTTGACTTGGTGCCGGGCCAGAAACTTGGAAGCGGACGCCACCACGGCACGCGGGTCGCCGGTATATTTCTGCGCGAGGCACCACTGGCGCGCCTTATCCCATATCGTTACCGCGCGCATTCTTTCGAGACATTCGCCAATATCGTAGACGCCATAGCGGACGGTCCTGCACGCATCGTGATCATGTCGCTCGGTGGCTATCAGAAGAAAGATTGGGAACGTTTCCGCAAGGCGGCTGAGGCTCACCCGGAAATTCTCTTCATCATTTCCGCCGGCAACGACGGACGCAACGTGGATGAGAAGCCGATCTATCCCTCCGGCTTCAAATTGGACAACGCGCTGGTAATCGCCTCAACAGACACATTCGGCCGCCTGCCACTCGCATCGAACTGGGGCCCCGAAACTGTCGATATTTCAACTCCGGGAGAAGGCATCGAGACCTTCGACCATACCGGCGCGAAGACATTTGTCTCAGGATCAAGTTTCGCCGTGCCACGCATCGCAGCACTTGCCGCACGCTTCAAGGCCATCCACCCTGATTGGACCGCGCAGGACATCAAGAAAGCGATTATTGACTTGGCCGGACCTTCGCCCGGCGATCGCACAAAACGCACCAAGTATGGGTGGATTGCCAATCCGTCGCTGGCCGGTCCTGCGACACAGTAGGTTTGTCAGCGAGCTGGTGATTTCAGGAAATTCTTGGCCGCGTCGAGCTGATTGGGCGCATGCTTTTTAATCAGTCCGAGAGCCTTGTCAATCATTGCCTGATCTTTGGTTGCCTTGCCCACGTGGAGCGCAACCGGATGGATTGAGCGTTCCTCCGGAACCACCTCAAGCAGCCAGCTCACATGCGGCTTGGCGTCCTCAAGCCTGCGGGCAAAACGCAAGGTCAGGACCAGGCCCAGACGAGAGTTGATGGCGTTCGGGTCCTTTTCGATGGAGCGCTCGAAGAACGTCGCGGCATCATCCAGTTTACGGTGTCGACCAAGGAGCTGACCGGTCAGATCATAGAGTTGTCGATTTTCGCTTGCGTTACACGATGCCTTGACCACGTTGGCGAACTTCTCCGGCAACGTGTTGCCCATCCGCTGGGCCTTTTCAAGCATGAGAGTACATTCGCGCAAATTCTTGCCGATTGAAGCGCTTTTCTCCATCTGCCCAGGACCACTTTGCGCACGAAGGTCAGAAATTTGGCTTGCGGGTACCGCCTCAAAACGACCAGCGCCGCCCGACGCCGTTACACCAACGAGCTTTCCATCCGAGTTCACCAGCGCACCGCCGCTATTGCCCGGTTGGCTGTAAGCGGTGTGATGCAACCGCGCATAGGGTTTCCCCTGTGCTGGAGGCAGCAATAACTGCCCTTTCGGGTAAACCTTGACGCGCTTTTCAGAAATGTCCTGGCCCACCGTCCACAAGTCGCCGAAGTTCTCTCCGCCCAACTCCAATGCATGTCCTTCAGGAAGTTTGGCACGCACCATGATCAAGTCACCGAGGAAAGAACTCGGGATCACCTCACCCATAACCCGTTTACCGTCCGGCAGGATAATTTCAACCTTGGTTTTGTCGGCAACGATGTGACGGTTGGTTACAAGCAGGTCCGATCCGATGCGTACGGCACTACCAACCGGATCGAAGGCCGAAATGCCGAATACGGCGTCACGAGCTGCGCAGACCGCGTCCGGCGCGTCGCACTTCTCACCAGACTCCGCAGCAACCCCTGTTACAGCCAGCAGTATGATACCCAGAACCAAACTCGCTCCGCGTGACACATTCATAAAGAAGCGGATATGATCGGAACATAATTTCAAAATGCCGGGAGAGCTGGTCTTGGACGAACCAAAAACTGATACGAGATCGCGCAAAGAGCGTCGCGCGGCGCGAAAAGACGGCGAACTCGACACCGCGGCGTTTCTGAAACTCGCGGATAAATTCATCGATCTCGCCAATCGGGAAAATCGCAGCGTCAAGGCGACCCAGCTACACATGGCATTCCTCTTTGCGGCTGCGCGATACAACGCCTACGTTGCCAAGAGCGTGACCAGCGT
>DEIT01000003.1:8079-8513 GCA_002352635.1 Hyphomicrobiaceae bacterium UBA2767
CGGGCTGCCTCGCCCGCTGTCCAACCGTCATTGGCTGCTATTGACGGGTCGGCGCCACGTTCGACCAGAAATTCGACGATGCTCTTCAGACCGTTATTTGCGGCCCACATCAGGGCTGTGGTTCCGTCCTCGGGATTGCGCCCGTTTACCTCGGCGCGCTTTTCCAGAAGCATGCGAACAATCTCATCATAGCCACCGCGCGCCGCAAGCATCAGAGGTCGCCGTCCATCGCCAGCGGGGCGGTTTGCGTCAGCCCCCGCATCGAGCAGCAATTTGACCGTTTCATGCAGGCCGGCGCGTATGGCTTGTGTCAACGGAGTGATCTTGCCGGTGCCACCATCGACCTTGGCTCCCGCTTTAAGCAATTGCCGGACCGGACCCGGGTGCTCACCACCGGCAGCGATGGCCAGTGCGCGGCGCCCATCCTTTGTCGC
>DEIT01000045.1:0-4296 GCA_002352635.1 Hyphomicrobiaceae bacterium UBA2767
TTTGACGCCTATTTCGCTGAGATAGCCGCTGGCATAGCGCGCCGGAAAATTCATTGCGCGGCAAAGGGCGATAAACAGATGCGCGAAATCGCGGCACACGCCCGTTTTTTCCTGAAAGACGTCAACTGCGGTTTTTGTAGGCCGGCCGAACCGATAGTCGAACAGGACATTGTTATGAACCCAGTTCGAAATCGCCTGCACCCTGGCCCAACCGGTGGGTGTGGAGCCGAAGAGGTCCCAGGCCTTCTCAACAAGCTCGTCGCTCTCGCAGTAGCGGCTGGCCATCAGATAGGGAAGCGTTTCGACGGGGAGATCGAGGATTTTATGCTGGCGTGCATCCCAGTTGTATTCATCCCGTTCGCCAGTGTCCTCAACAATGCAATCGGACCAGAGCGTTGTTGACCCGGGCATCGCCTGGATGCGGGCGCAGCGGTTTCCAAATATGTCGGTATATTCTTCAAGCCCGGTCTCCGGCTCGGTGCGAATGTGATCAGAGCCGATCTTCTCGCGATCAAGCGAGGGATGCGGGTACAACGCCAGGAGCATGGGCGTTGGTTCCGGACAGTTGACCTCGATTTCAAAGCCTATGCGAATGAATATTGCTCGCTCCTTTTCCTGCGTTGGTCGCAGAGTGGCCGGTCGGCCGCCCTTGAGGGCAATTATCTGTAATTGGTTATCCAAGGCTGTGAGACCGGCATCTGCCGCAATCAGCCTAACATGATCACAAGCCAGGAGATACGGAAGCCGGCACACCGTCAGAGCCGTGACGGGGGCAAGCGACTCAGTTCTTCTGGGTGACACGCCTTCGGCCTGAGCCCAATGCCCCGAGGGATTGCAGCATCCCGCGCAACTCATCTCGGCCCTCTGTTGAAAGCGACGCCTGCGGTGGCAACGGCATGCCGACATCATAGCCCTGCAACTCCAACCCGCCCTTGACGCAGGCGGCAAGGTTGTATTTTGCGAAGGCCTGGTTCAGCGCCCACAGCTCCTTCTGCGCGGCCATGGCCTCATCCCATTTTCCCTGTCGGCACAGCTCATAAAGGGCGACACTCTGAGAGGGCACCAGACAGGCTGGTCCCGCCATCCAGCCCACGCCGCCAATGAGCATGACGCATGCCGGGATATGGGCGGATGCTGCGAACACCTGCAACCGGTCACCGACCTTGTTGATAATCGAGAGAAGCCGCCCGGTGTTGCTGGAGGCGTCCTTGATGTAAGCGACGTTGTCGATGGCGGCGAGCCGCTCAATGACGCCCAGCGTGAGGTCGGAGCGTTGGAAGTTCGGGTTCGTGTAAAGCGCCACCGGTAGCGAAACGGCCTGGGCGATGGCGTTGAAATAGCCGAAAGTCCCCTCATCCCCTATCGGAAAATAGGCTTCCATGATGGCGAGGATGCCGTCGCAGCCCATTGCCTGAAACGCGGCTGCCTGACGTTCAGCCTCCACCACCGTTGTCGCCGCCACTCCGGCAACCACCGGCACGCGTCCTCCCGCCGCCTCCACGACCGTTTCGACGATGGCGCTTTTCTGTTCCCAGGTGAGGTAAGCGAATTCCCCGGTTGACCCCAGTGGTGTGAGACCATGCACCCCGGCATCAATCAGGTCGCGGCACAACCGGGCCAGAACATCCCGCTTGACCGCGCCCGATGCATCAATCGGGGAAACCAGATAGGGAAAGACGCCGCGGAAGGAATCATGGGTCATGGTGGCTGCAAAAACTCCAAGTTGGCGGTTTGTGGTCAATCAGCGGATCAGTGCAAGGACCCGGAAAAGCGTGTCCCACCCCCACTTTGCTTGGCCTGAACCCGATGGCACCATGATGTGGGTCAAGCATGTAATATCTCTGTCATGATAGGCATGCAGTTTCAGGCACAGGCAGACAACCAGGGGGCCAGGCAGAATGAATGAGAAGTCGAGTGATTCCGACCAGCGCGAATGGGTCCGACAGGAGCTCGAAGACAGTTTCGATGAAGAACTTGAAATGGAGCTCGATGACAAGCGACTTTACGGCGAATTCCGTGACGTTGAAGTCAAGGAAAAGGAGGCGCCTCTCGACCGGCAGGTCTATTTCCACGAATTGCTTCGGCTGCAGGCGGAACTCGTCAAGCTGCAAGACTGGGTCATCCATTCAAAATACAAGCTGGTGGTGATTTTCGAGGGCCGGGATGCCGCAGGAAAAGGCGGTGTCATCAAGCGCATCATGCAGCGGCTCAACCCGCGTGTCTGCCGGACCGTCGCCCTGCCCGCCCCCAACGAGCGGGAAAAGACCCAATGGTATTTCCAGCGCTATGTACCGCATCTGCCAGCCGGCGGCGAGATCGTGCTTTTTGACCGCTCCTGGTACAACCGTGCGGGCGTCGAGCGGGTCATGGAATTCGCGAGCACCGATGAAGTCGAGCGCTTCTTCAACGATGTGCCGGAATTCGAACGCATGCTGGTGCGCTCCGGCATCAAGCTCGTCAAATACTGGTTCTCGATCACTGACGAAGAGCAACAGTTGCGTTTCATGATGCGCATCCACGATCCGATCAAGCAATGGAAGCTGAGTCCCATGGATCTGGAGTCACGCGTACGCTGGGAGAAGTATACGCGCATGAAGGAGGAGATGTTGGACCGCACCAACATCTCCGAGGCGCCGTGGTGGATTGTCGAGGGCAATGAAAAGAAGCGCGCACGGCTCAATTGCATCAGCCATTTGCTGAGCCAGGTGGACTACACCGACGTGCCGCACGAAGACATCACATTGCCTGAACGCGTGTTCAACCCTGACTATGAGCGGCGCGTACTGCCCAATAAACTCTACGTGCCTGAGATCTTTTGACGCGTGACGCTGACAATGGTCGACGCTAGGATTGTGCCTGCACAGGGCGAGCGTCCGGTCGTCCGAAACGCCGCCCCGGCAGTCAGGAAGTCTCTTGGTGGTTCTTCAGAAAATAAACCTCTTGATTGTCGCCCTGCTCAGCCTGACAGCGGGTGCTGCAAAGGACCTGCGGCTGCCGCATGAGGTGAAATTCTTCGAAGAAGCGGGCTTGAGCGTCACCATGCTCGTGCTTCTGGGCGCGGCCCAACTGATCGCGGGCCTCATGCTGCTGTTTCACAATTCGAGGCAAATCGGTGCTGCAATTGCGGCCCTTTGTTTCCTCATATCCTCCGCCATAATCCTGGCGACCGGCAACCCGATCTTTGGGTTTTTCTCCCTTGTGCCCGTCATCATGGCGAGCTGGATCGTCCTCAGAAACGTCGAGTTGCATCCCGCCTGGCGCTAGCAGACGGACGGTTGGCAGCCAGGACTGCGGACGCACCTCCCGTGTTTGCCCGCGATTGCGTCGCATCCGCCTAACGTCCGCAAGCACCCGGTAACGTATCCTTGAGCGAGAATATCGTTGTCAAATAGTTTCAATTCTTATACCTATCTATCGATAGGGCGATACACCTTTATTCAAAAACGATTGACGCAACAGATAGCGGTTCAATCCAATCCAACCTGAAGTCGGAGAAGAGATGATGAAAATTTATGATCTGGAAGCCTTTCCAAACCCTGCACGTGTTCGCATCGCCCTGGCGGAAAAGAACGCTACCGACAAGGTGGAATTCGTCGAGGTGGATGTCATGGGCGGCGAACACCGCACGCCTGAATTTCTGGCCAAAAATCCGGGCGGAACGGTCCCTGTTCTCGAACTGGATGATGGCACCACGATTTCCGAATGCACGGCCATTACCGAATATATCGACCATGCATTCGAGGGCCCTTCCCTGAGCGGAAAGACACCGAAGGAACGCGCCGTCATCCACATGATGCAGCGTCGTGCGGAATCGAAGTTGCTTGATGCCGTTGCCGCCTATTTCCATCACGCGACGCCCGGCCTGGGCCCCGATATTGAGACCTACCAGAATAGAGAATGGGGCGAGAAACAGAAGGGCAAGGCGCTCGAAGGCATGCGCTATTTCGACAAGGTTCTCGGCAACCAGCCCTTTGTCGCGGGCGATGACTTCAGCATGGCCGACATTACAACCTTTGCGGGTCTTGCCTTTGCGGACTTTGCAAAGATCGATGTGCCGGAAGACTGCACGAACCTGGTTGCATGGCGCGAACGCGTGGCAGCCCGTCCGAGCATCGCGGGATAACGCTTCCTCACAATGTGCTCCAAGTTGCCGGCATCGATCCGTTTCGTTGATGGGTGCCGGCACGTCTTCCACCAACAGATTGTCCCGTCCCCTCTCTACTCCGCGCCATCCCTTGATGTTAGTCAGGCACCTGCAGCTTCTGCGACAGGCTGGGAGAAAGCTCGCGCAACAAC
>DEIT01000045.1:4437-5984 GCA_002352635.1 Hyphomicrobiaceae bacterium UBA2767
CATAATGGCCGGTTCAGGGCCGCCATTGCTTCGGCCGTCACCCGATACGTCGATAATCCTGCGTCCGCAGTGAAAGCCGTTCGCCTCAATGAGATTGGCCGCATATGACATTGCCGCGCCGATAGCAGTCCCTGTTCGATTGAATTTTCGCGGCGCGCTGTCGATTGCAGAGGCAAATTTGTCAGCAGTGGCTTCATCCATAACCTGCGCCCATTGGACTGTCTGATCTTGCTCAGTTGCGTTGCCCCATTGCATCAGCGTGACAGCGACACCGCCTGGACCGAGTGTGTGAATAGCCTGAAGGACGCTTGGATTGCGGAATGCTGCCGAATAGCCGCGCATCTGAAGATTGTAATTATAGTGATCGACACTTCCCGATACATCGACTGCGAGCACGAGTTCGAGCGCGCAATCCGTCTTCTCCGCATGGGTTCGGTTGCCCGCATCGACTGCTGTGATCCCAAAAACCATCGAGCAGAGTGCAATTGCATTCTGTCTGCCGCGCATGCGAACTGCCCCTAACCTACCGGCCCCAAACACTGTGGAGGCCTCTGCCAGGATAAAGCCTATCAGACCGGGCCTGACTTCGATCCCGAAGCCGTTTCCCAAAGTGACCCCGGGGCCGTCGACGAGCGCGGTTTAAATTGGCAGCTCGAGTCAGTTCCCCGACTTTTCGTTGAGACAGTGCGGTGATGGTTGTGTCGGTAACGGAACCGCACAGGGCGATGAAATGTAAGAGGGCAGCCAAAGCAGCCACCCTCTTTCCTCATCGCATTTTTTGAGCGGCGGCATCAGCTTGCTTCCGCCGTTGTGGTGGCGAAGGCTTCGCGATCGAGTTGCGACAAATGTCCCTCCTTGACCCAACACAGGCACCCTTCAGCACTGGCCTTTGCCTGCAGATCGGTACCGACTGGCAGCCGCAACCATGATTGCCCCGAAAAAGTTTCCCCGCCCTCTTCAAAACCACCTTCTATAACGAACACCTCAAGACCGCCTTCCGGTGAATAGCCAATCGTCGCGCCCGCGTCCCATTTTTCCAGGCGGACATCCTCCCGGCCGTCCATGAAGAGCGGTATGACGCCCACACTGTCCCGGCCGGGGACCGCCTGGGGATCAAGCTTGTTCGTATCAATGACGATCTGTGTTCGATCAGCCGCTTCAAATTGCCAGAGCTTCACAAGAATGGTGCAACCCTCATCTGACCCCGGCGTGTGCTCGGATTGAGGAGGGTTGCGGATATAGCTTCCTTTCGGAAAGTTGCCATGCTCATCCTGAAAGACGCCATCAAGAACCAGAAACTCCTCGCCGCCCGTGTGCACATGAGAAGAGAATTTGCTGCCGGGTGCATAGCGGACAATCGTTGTGGCCCTGGCGACCTCGTCACCAATCCGTTCAAGCATCCGGCGGTCCACCCCCTTCATGGGTGACGCCTGCCATTCCACCTGCGCACCATGGACAGACGCACGTTCATCGAAATTCGCGTTCAACTCAATTTTTTCCATCGTCCTGCTCGTTTTGTTAAGCGTGGCTTAATTATCCATGTTATA
>DEIT01000045.1:6077-7317 GCA_002352635.1 Hyphomicrobiaceae bacterium UBA2767
GGTTACAACTCCGTCAGTTTCCGTGACCTTGCGGCAGACATGGATATCAAGAGCTCGAGCGTTCATTATCACTATCCTCGCAAGGAGGACCTCGGCGTTGCGCTGGTGGAACGTTATTCGCAGCGTTTCTTCGATACCCTCGCGAAGGCGTCAATCGGGGCGACCAAACCAAAGGAGAAACTGCGGGCCTATCGGTCCGTCTACCGCATGGCTCTGGTCGAGGACGATGCGGTTTGCCTATGTGGTTTGCTGGGCGCTGAAATGGCGGGCTTGCCGGATGCTCTGTCCCAGGGTGTCCAGTCTTTCTTCAATGCCAATATTGAATGGGTGATGCAGGCTCTGCCGGACTCCCTGTCGGAAAAACAGAGGCGCAAGAAGGCCAGTGCCATTGTCGCGACCCATCAGGGTGCGATGATGCTTGCAACCAGCCTCGATGACAGGAAACTGTTCGACACTGTCACCAAGCACCTGATTGATATCGAGCTTGACCGCGATTGATCTGCTGAGATGAGCACGCCAGATACCGACGTCGAGACTGTGGTCATCGGCGCAGGCCTCTGCGGCCTCGCGACGGCACTGCTGCTTGTGGAGTCCGGCAGACCGGTCCGTGTCATGGAGGCGCGCGACGTCCCCGGTGGGCGCATCCGGTCTGTCTTCGATGACAAAAGCGGCGATACGCTCGCCGACCTTGGTCCCACCTGGATATGGCCGTCCTTCCAGCCTGTCGTTGCACGTTGGGTTGAGAAACTGGGGCTCACGCTCTTTGCGCAGTTTGAAAGCGGTAATGCGGTCCTCGATTATGGACCAGGCAGCGACCCTGAATATCGCTTCTTGCCCGGCCAGTTGGGCAATATGCGCGTTGCAGGCGGATTGCAGGCAATGATTGACCGCCTTGTCGCCATGCTGCCGGAAGACGTGCTCCTCACCAACGCGCCCATTCGCACAGTCACGACTGACGGCTTAGGTGTGACGCTGGATCTCTCCAGCGATGAATTTCCGCATCTGAGCTGCGAGCGCGTGATTGTCGCGGTCCCTCCCCGGGTCGCCGTGGAAACCATTGACTGGATACCTGAACTCCCTGCAGCGCTAACCTGTGCTCTGGAGGCGACACCCACCTGGATGGCACCCCATGCCAAGGTGGTGGCGCTCTATGAAACACCCTTTTGGCGCGAGAAAGGACTATCGGGGCGCATTGCCAGCCAGGCTGGGCCGATTGTCGAAGGCCATGACCACTGCGGCG
>DEIT01000045.1:7435-8821 GCA_002352635.1 Hyphomicrobiaceae bacterium UBA2767
ATTGAGGACTGGGCCTCGGACCCGCTGGTGGCCAGGGCGCCTGATCTGACCGGGCCCGGGGTTCATCCGGAGGTCGGCCCTCAAATCTTGCGCCAACCTCATGCCGACGGCGGGGTCTGGTTTGCAGGTTCCGAAACCGCCCGGCAAAGCCCTGGACTGGTGGAAGGTGCATTCGATGCCGCCGAGCAGACGGTAGCCGCAATCCTGCGGACAGATAGCGCTGTGGCTGCCGAGACGGTCTGATCCGGATGCTCCTGCCGAAGTCAAAGAAAACTGTCGCTTGCATGTGAGCCAAGCTGACGCTTTACAGCGTCAATATCACCGAGAACCCAAAGTGCTGTGATTTGACGGCCGTCACCTTTGAAGAATGCGCCGCCCGCCCAAGTAATCGTCTTGCCGGTTCCCGGAACGTCAAAGAAAAGCCCCTGATGGGTCCCCGAAAAGCACATCTTCGCCGCGGCTGAAGATCCGGCATCGATCACCTCTTCAATGTCACACCGAAAGTCCGGTAAGCCGCCGCGAACTTCATTCATATATGCGATGAAGCCCTCAGGTCCGGTTCGCACGGGCCCGAGCGAGGCACGAAAACCAAAATCTTTATGGAGAATTTCGCGCGCGCAATCATCGTCATTCTGATTCCACGCCTCATTGTAGAAACGATGAATAAGCTTGGTGAGATGTTTGGAAGAGTGCTCCAACTTCGCATCCTTTGTTTTGTCCTTCTCCATCCTATTTGAATGACTGCGGATTGTGAAAGCTTCCCGACACCTGAGAATAACCACTCGGGCGCAGAAGCAGACTCAATGCATCGCGTCAATTGGTGCCCGGAAATGCTCTTAAACTTCCGGTTTGTTCACGAATTTCCGGCACGCTGAAACGTATGTCCAAGGTAAAAATCCAGGAAACGGACCTCTACGCCCCGATCAAGGTCTTGCTCGAGGCCCAGGGCTATGACGTGAAGGGCGAAGTGGGATCAGCGGACGTTGTCGCCGTCCGCGAGAACGAAGAGCCTGTTGTCGTCGAGCTGAAGTGTGGTTTTTCCCTCACCCTGTTTCATCAGGCCATAGACAGGCAGCGTATTACGGATGCCGTTTACGTTGCGGTGCCGCGGCTGACGGCCAAGGGATTTCGAGCCTCGCTCAAAAAGAACATCAAACTCTGCCGTCGCTTGGGGCTGGGTTTGATGACGGTCCGGCTCAAGGATGGCTTCGTCGAGGTGCCGCTTGATCCCGCACCCTACAAACCGCGCAAAGCGAAACGCCAAAGGGCGCGGCTGCTGAAGGAGTTTGCCAAACTTGCCGGTGATCCCAATACGGGCGGGTCCACGCGCCAGGGCCTGATGACCGCCTATCGCCAGGACGCCCTTCGTTGCCTGTGCTGTCTCCA
>DEIT01000045.1:8907-46380 GCA_002352635.1 Hyphomicrobiaceae bacterium UBA2767
CGCGCTCGATGACTATGCGGAAGAGATTTCACGCATTCGTGCCACTCAACCGGTTGAGGACCCCTCATCTGAACTTCAGCCGGTGTTGGCGAGCTAGCTAGTCATTTAAGCTTGGACATCACCATGTGTGTGGTGAACGCGGCCACATTCTCGTCCGCGTGGAAGAGGCGGTCTGTCAACTGGGTATATTCTTCCATGTCAACGACATTCAGGATGAGCACGCACCCCACCTCGCCTGCCACCATGTAGCATTGCGACACGGCCTCTTCTCTTTCGAGCTGGTCGAAGAAGTTCTGCCGGAACTGGGGGCCGTGGCGTTCGAATTTGACGGTTACGACCGCACCCAGGTGGCGTTCCATGCAATCGGGATCGACGATGGCAACGATCTTCTGAATAGCGCCAATCATCTTTAGCTGCGCCACACGCCGCAAGCACGCGGATGGGGACAGGCCGACTTTGTCGGCCAGCGTCTTGTTCGCCAAATCGGCGTTCTCCTGCAACACCGTCAGGATTCGCCGGTCGATAGGATCGAGTTCGTTCGCCATGCGATATTATTGCGTGAAACTGTATTGGACACAATTATTAGGCGTAAACGACGCAAGAATGCCGCTCAATTTCAATCCGCCTGCGTATACTGCCGAAAAATCAATGAGGGACACTCACATGACGCAGGCAGCATCTTTCATCGAACCCAAGACGGGCGAGACCTACGCGCTCGACGCACCGCTGTGGCGTGCGCCGAATGGAAACCCGTTGATGGTAAGCGACCTGCCCGGGATTACCCGGACGGAGATCGATGCGGGTAAAAGATCCATCTGGCGTTATGCCGGGGCTCTGCCCCTGACTATTGATGAGCCCATCACGCTTGGTGAGGGGTGCACGCCGCTGATCGCGCCCGACATCGATGGGTTAAAACTTCATCTAAAACTCGAATGGTTCGCGCCCAGCGGGTCCTTCAAGGACCGTGGCGCGTCGGTGCTGATGTCGTTCCTCAAGGCACAAGGCGTCAGCGCGGTCGTGGAGGACAGCTCAGGAAATGGCGGCGCGGCAATCGCCGCCTATGGCGCGGCCTCAGGTATGGCGGTGACGATCCTCGTGCCCGCCTATACCCAACCTGCCAAGATCATTCAGTCCCGCGCCTATGGCGCCGAGGTCGTTCTGGTACCAGGCGCGCGAGAGGACACCGAAGCTGCAGCCATCGAGATGGCGGAAGATGTCTTCTATGCAAGCCACAACTGGCACCCGATGTTCCTGCAAGGGACAAAGACCCTGGGGTATGAGCTCTGGGAGGATTTGGGATTTGAGGTGCCCGACAACATTGTCATTCCCGTGGGTGCCGGCAGCAACCTTCTGGGGTGTTATATGGCGTTCAGCGAGCTGATGCGCGCGGGCGAAACCGACCGTATGCCGCGCCTCTATGCGAGCCAGCCGGAAAACTGCTCCCCGCTCCACCATGCGCTTCAGGGCACCCCGCAGGAAAGCTTCGCGCCGACGGTCGCCGAAGGCACCGCAATCAAGGCACCAATTCGGCTGGATATCATGACGCGGGCTATACGCGAGACGGGCGGCGGATCCGTGGCGCTCTCTGAAGATGAGATCGTTGCCGCCGCGAAAAGGCTCGCCAATGCCGGGATCTTCACCGAGCCCTCCTGCGCCCATGCCTGGGGTGGCGCAAAAAAACTCATTGAATCGGGCGATATCGCCGCGTCTGATCGCACGGTCGTTGTCCTGACCGGAACCGGGCTCAAAGCGCAATCGGTTTTTTCCGACTAGGTATCCACACTGGCGCCAAAGATTGTATTGAAACCTGTTGAACCCAAACCGATGAATCGGGTTATGTCTTCATGGACTGGCCGCATTAGACCTTTTTAATCACGCACACGAGATCATGGACACGGCAACAGCGCAAAGAAAGTGGCCACAAGGGCGCGGACCGTTCGGCTTTTCGCGCAAGACCTGGCCCTTCATAAAGGTTCTGGTCGCAAGCTCTGTGTCCGGCCTCGTCTTCTTCGTCAGCACGAAACATATGATTCCCTGGCAGCCTGAGAGTTGGGATGCCGCCGGGCGCCTGGCGCTGATCACCAAATGTGCGATCGTTGCACTCCTGCCGGTGGTTCTGGCGGTCATCATCGTGACGGCGCAGCGTCTGCGTCCCGATCGCAAGGTTGGCCGGATCGTGGAGCCCTATACATCCCTTGATATCAACACACGCCTTATTCGCAACACGACCGAGCAATTTGTTCTGCTTCTGGTCGGTCTGAGCGGTCTGAGCGCCTATGTAACCAAAAGCGATGCGCTCTCAATTCCGGTTCTGACCGCCCTGTTTCTTATCGGCCGGACCCTGTTCTGGTTCGGCTATCACCACAACACCTTCCTGCGTGCCTACGGCTTCGGCCTCACATTCTATCCGACCGTGGTGGTGTATTGCTGGTTGATGATCCGGATGGTCTTCGGGATCTATATTCCGATCTAGGCATTAAGGCGGGTGCTTGCGAACAGCCGCTGCTATTGGTCATGACGGGGATTGATCGCGTCACTGGTATATGCAGAACTCCCTCCCGGCCGACACATCCGTATTACTTTTGCTGCCCTTGAAGGAATAATTCATGACCACAACAATAACCGATGTTGACGTCTTCATTCTAAGAGGCCCGAAAGACGAACGGCCTCATTGGGTCAGCAATTTCACTGTCCCCACGGCTAATGAGATCCTGCTGCGTGTTCGCACCAGTGACGGCGTCGAGGGGTTTGGTCTGGCAACCAGCTACACCGATGCGACGCCAATCCTCAATGTTTTTAAAAGCGGTATTACCGAACGCCTCATCGGTGCCAACCCCCTGGCACCGGAGCGCATTTATGAAGATCTGTTTTCCCTGACGTCCAAGCGGCTCGCGCATGAAAAGGGCTGGGGCCGCGAGGCGCTGATCCGCATCTCAGCCGCTGTCGATGTCGCGTGTTGGGACATTATCGGCAAGATGGCGGGTATTCCCCTCTACCAGCTCTTTGGCGGATATCGCGACCAGGTGCCCTACTACGTGACCTGCGCCTATTACCGCGACGGCAAGGATCTGGCTGAGTTGCGCGACGAGATTACGGAGCTGAAGGAGCAGGGTCACAAAGGCTTCAAGGCCAAGGTTGGCGGCATGGAGTTGGCCCAGGACATGGAGCGCCTCGAAGTGGTCCGCGACGTGATCGGTGACGACCTCGAGCTGATGGTCGACGTCAACCGTGCATGGGATCTGGAAACCGCAACACAGGCTGCCGAAGCGCTTATTCCCCTTCGCCCGCGCTGGCTCGAAGAGCCGCTTCGATGGGCCGATGATCGCCGTGAACTCAAGTTGCTCTCGCAACGCACGCAAATCCCGCTGTCGGCAGGCGAAAGCGAACTCACCAGCTACGGGTGCCGGTCCATGCTGGAGGAGCATGCCATCCAGATCCTGCAATTCGATGTGACCATGTTCGGCGGTTTCACCGAAGGGCGCAAAATGGCTGCGCTGTGCGAACTCAACCATGTCGAGGTTACGCCCCATCATGACTGTTTCATTCACGCCCAGTTGGTGGCCTCGACCCCGGCGGGTGCCTATGTTGAAGCCTTCACCAATCCCGAACGCGATCCGCTGCAGGCGGAGCTGTACGAAAACCCGCCGAAACTCGCTGATGGGTGGCTGACGCTGAATGATGCGCCCGGATTGGGATTGACCCTCAGCGAAGACGCCGTATCCAAATTTGGCGAGCGCGTGCTCTAACGCGCCACTTGCCGCCGCCTCTCATCACCGGAAACAGTGACTACATTTCAATTATCGATTGGAAGGATGGGTCAATGCAGTCCATCATCCAGGCAGATGAAATCCTTCAGGGCGGTCTCACAAATGGAATCTACAAAAATTTTGGCGCGCGAAATCACAACCCTGGTCTTCGACCAGTATGGCACGGTTGTGGATATGCAGACGGGGCTGAGCGAGGCCGTGGCGTCTTTCCTCAAAGAGAAAGGCTGGGACGGCGAGCCGCACCGTTTCGTCACCTGGTGGCGGCGGACGCATTTCGAAAACTCGATGATCGATGCCCTGTGCGATCGCGGCCACACGCCCTATCGCCAGATCGGGCATCGGGCAGTCTCCTATGTGATGGACCGATGCGGGATGAGCTATAGCCAGGACGAGGTTTGCTGGTTGGTGAGCCAGATCGAGACCCTCAAGCCCTTCCCCGACGTAATCGCCGCTCTCAAAACCTTGCGCGGTGCCGGATACAAACTGGCCATTCTGTCCAATGGTGATCGCGACATGCTCGAGGCGGCAAAACCGCATATCGGCTTCCCCTTCGATCACGTCATTTCCGTACAGGAGGCGGGCTATTTCAAACCGCACTGGAAAACCTACGCTTCGGCGGAAGAAATCATCGGAGAAGATCGCTCATCCTGCCTCTTCGTGGCCAATCATGCGTTCGACTGCATCGGTGCCAAATCGTTCGGTATGCGCACGGCCTTCATCGATCGCCGCAAACGCCCGTTCGGCGAGACGCCACACCAGGCCGATCTGATTGTTGCCGATTTCAAGGAACTCGCAGCGTCCCTGACCCGGAAATAGGATCGCGCCCTTCTCTCCAGCGTTGGGGCAGCTTCCGAAGTGCTGGCGTTTGTTAGCCCCTCGCCAATCATCGCTGAAGTCACTCCCATTTCCTGGTGGGCACAAATGCGGCCAGCGGGTACCATCTGATCGTGCGTGCGCATGGGGTGAGCGGGATGGATCAATCTGCTGATACAGATCAGGACCTGGCCAAAATCCTTCAGGACAAGAAGGAGCAGGTCATCGGTGTGCTCGGCGGCAAGTTTATGAACGCATGGAATGCTTCGGGAGATATCCAGCAAACCATATTCGTGCTGACAGACAAGCGATTGTACCAGCTCGGTATCTTTTATGACCGCGACGCCGAGGAAAAATACAGGAAACACAAGGGTGAAAACGTCATTCCGGTTAAAGATCTGACCGGCTTGAGCATCACTGACAAGCCGGTGGGCCGCTCAATCATGACCATCGGTCTCGGCCTGACGGTCATCGGTCTGATTATCCTGCTGGCCGGACTGATTGAGGGAAGCGGCGTGGGGTTGGCGCTCGGGCTGTTTATCGGTGCCGTATGGATGGTCGTCCCCGGAGCACTGATGTTGTTTCACGCCAAGACTGGCGGGCAACAATTTTTGGATGTCACCTATCGCGACGGCATGATTGCCACCACCTGTCGGCAGTTCACCGAAAAGGACCTGGAAGCGTTCAAGGAGAAGCTCGCGTCGCGGATTAGCAGATGACGCCTTGCTCCATGCAGGAACTAACCGGTTTTCACGCAGCAACAAGCGACAGTTTCGTAGGGGAATGTCACCTCATCGTGCCCGGAAAGAGACGGTGTTGCCTGAATGAGCTCTTTTAACTGAACTTCGATGCGATGCTGCTCCGCAGGCGCCAGGGCTGCAACAAAACTCACCGATAGAACCCGGTCGATGATGACTTGTTCGGGTGATCCAATATGACCGAATGGAAAATGGCGTTCCTGAAGGGCCCCAAATCCACTGGCCGGAAACAACCGCCGCCAGGTTCCGTGATGATAACGCGGCGTCTCGCCCTCGAACGGGGCCATGATGGACGTCAGTGCGGATACCCAGTCGGTTCGTTCATCGCGCACATTCCATATCAGGCCGAGGATGCCGCCGGGTTTCAGCACTCTCCTGATTTCTGAGAGCGCCGCATCGCTTGCAAACCAATGGAACGATTGTGCGCACACGACCGCATCCACCGTCTCCTCTTCAAGTGGAATGTCTTGAGCGGTTCCCAGCTTTGCATCGGCGTGTGGCGCCGCGCGTTCCAGGATCTCCTTCATCGCCGGAACCGGTTCAACAGCAATGACATTCGCCCCTGTTGCCAGCAGGCGGCGGGTAAATTTGCCTGTTCCCGCACCCAAATCGACAACCTTGGCGCACGGCCCAACCCCGAGCGCATCATGCAACCAGTCATCGAGCGCCGCCGGATAGTCCGGCCTGCCACGATCATAGGTTTCTGCTTTTTCACTGTATCCTTGCGCGGCGGATGGATGGATGGCAGGCATGGTTTCCCCTTGATCGCCCCATTTTGTTCCGGTGGTTTTGTCCCTGTCCATGGTTCATTTGACCGCCCGTTCACTACCCAAACGCATTCAGGGCGCTGCCTCCGCACCACTGGTGTCCTCAACCGTGGGGGAACTCCCCTTTCTGCGGGCGAGCAGGACCTGGGCCCACTTCTCGATTTCGAGCACCAGAAAGACCAACATGCCAGTAGCGATAATCTGGACGCCTTGAACGAGGCTCAGCGGCCGTGTGTCGAACAGCGTCTCCATGATTGAGGTGTATGTGAACACAATCTGCGACGCCGTCGCTGCGCCTACCGCGATCAGTACCGCCGGCGTCCCCAGCATGCCGCGCCATGTGATCGACGATGTCTTCAGATACCGGACGCTGAACAGATAGAAGATCTCCAGTACAACGAGCGTGTTGACCACGACAGTGCGCGCTTCCTCGATACTTGCGCCTTGAGCCTGCGCCACCGCGAACTTCGCGGTCAGTGCGCCGAGAAACAGGATCGAGACGAATACGACCCGCCAGACCAGAAACCCTGAAAGGATCGCCTCTCCGGGAGCGCGCGGTGGACGGTGCATGACATCGGGCTCAGCAGGCTCAAACGCAAGCGCGAGCGCCAAAGTCACCGCCGTGACCATATTGACCCAAAGGATCTGGACAGGCGTGATCGGCATGGTGGATCCGAGCAGAATTGCGACAAGCAGAACAAGCGCCTCGCCGCCGCTCGTGGGCAAAATGAAAAGGATCGCCTTCTTCAGATTGTCATAGACGGTGCGTCCGGCCCGGACGGCTTGCGCGATGGTTGCGAAGTTGTCGTCAGCTAGGACAATCTCGGACGCTTCCTTCGCCGCCTCGCTGCCGCTGCGCCCCATGGCGACGCCCACATCGGCGCGTTTGAGCGCGGGTGCGTCATTGACGCCGTCGCCGGTCATCGCCACCACGGCTCCTTCCGCCTGGAGCGCCATCACCAGCCGCAGTTTGTGTTCGGGGCTGGTGCGGGCAAAGACCGCCGTATCCTGCACGCGAAGCCGGAGTGCTTCGTCATCCAGCGCGTCGAGATCGGCGCCGGTGAGGATGGCGCCGTCGTTTTCCAAACCAAGTTGGCGTGCGATAGCCATCGCCGTGCCGGCATGATCCCCGGTAATCATCTTCACGTGGATGCCGGCAGCCTGGCATTCGGCGACTGCCGCGATTGCCTTCTCGCGTGGCGGGTCTATCAGGCCAAAGAGGCCCAGGAAGATGAAACCGTTTTCGACATCGCCGAACTCAAGGTCCGTGTGGGATGCCTCCACGGACTTTACCGCGACGGCGAGGACCCGCTGGCCGCTACCTGCGATCTCTTCCGCTTGTGAGCGCCAATACTCGGTGTCGATTGCATCATCGCCGTCGAACCCGCGCTGCTTCGCGCACATTTCGAGAATACGTTCCGGCGCGCCCTTGACGTAGATGAAGCCATCGCCGGTCTGGTTCTGGTGAAGAACCGCCATGTAGCGTTGCTCGGCATCGAACGGGATGACGTCGATGCGCGGAAAGTTTCTGGTTTCTGCACCTTGATCGAGGCCGGCCTTGCAGGCAACCGCCAGCAGGGCGCCTTCCATCGGGTCGCCTTCGACACCCCACTCGCCATTCACCTCCTGCAGGCTCGCCTCGTTACACAGAAGCGCTGCCCGCGTCACTTCCTGCAAGAGTGGATAGTCCCTGACTTCAATCTCGCTCCCGTCCAGCGAGAAGCCGCCATCAGGCGCATAGCCGTTGCCGCTCACGGTGAACAAACGTTTGGCAGTTGCGACAGAGACAACCGCCATCTCGTTGCGCGTCAGTGTCCCGGTCTTGTCGGTGCATATGACGGAGACCGATCCAAGGGTTTCGATTGCCGGCAAGCGCCGGACGATAGCGTTGCGGCGCGCCATACCCTGCACGCCGATCGCGAGGGTCACGGTCAGGATTGCCGGAAGCCCTTCGGGCACGGCCGCGACCGTCAACCCGACGACCGCCATGAAGATTTCGGTGAAGCCGTAGTCGCGCACCAGGACACCGAATGCGAGGACAAGAGCAGCGAGGCCCAGAATGAATGCCGCCAACCATTTGGCGAAGTCCGACATCTGACGTGTCAGGGGCGTCTGCAGTGTCGTGACCTCCGACAGCATGCTGCTGATCTGGCCGATTTCGGTGTGAGTGCCGGTGGCGACGACGACGCCTTTGCCCTGACCGTAGGTCACCAGCGTTCCGCTGAACGCCATCGATGTCCGGTCACCCAGCGGCGCCTCCTCGCCAACCGGCGACGTGGATTTTTCAACCGCGACCGACTCCCCCGTCAGAACGGCCTCGTCGATCCGCAAATTCTTTCCCTCTGTGAGCCGGACGTCCGCGGGCACCCGCTCACCCGCTTCCAGCAGAACGATGTCGCCCGGCACAATCTGGTCGCCCGCGACGGTCTTGCGATGGCCCTCCCGGATGACACTGGCTTGAGGCGCCAGCATGTCGCGAATTGCTTCGAGCGCATTTTCCGCCTTGTTTTCCTGGATAAATCCGATGACGGCATTCACCAGAACAACAGCCAGGATAACCTGCGCGTCTATCCAGTGGCCCAAAAGCGCCGTAACGACAGTCGCGCCGAGCAGCACATAGATCAGAGCATCATGGAATTGCGCAAGCAATCTGAGCAACCAACCCCGCCGCTTTGGCTGCGGCAGCCGGTTTGCGCCGAGCCGCGCCAGGCGCCCGAACGCCTCCGCCTCGGTCAGGCCACTGGGACCGCTTCCCTGAGCCGCCATGGCCTCGTTGAACGAAACAGCCTGCCAAGGCAGCTCGATGGCCGGGCCGGCGGATGCGTCCGTCGGCATGTCGGTTGGCTGATGAGCCGTCATGGGGATCCATTCCGATCGATATACGGATTGCAAGAGAACGTACGCACCAGAGTCTGGAAACGGTCAGGTGTTGTCGTTTGCCGATTCCGGGGTCGGCGATTTGGTTGCATGCGCGTTTACGAACGCTTCCAGGTCCCTGGCCGCGACTCGGAATTCGCGGCCCAGCCTGATGGCCCTCAGAGTACCAGAATGAATCCAGCTTCGCACAGTCGCTTCGTTCACTTTCAGAAGGTCGGCGACCTCATGGGTGGTCAGGAACGGTTTGCTCAACATGGCCAAGCTCCGATCATCGATGCTGACGCTGTTGAGCATCGTTCGACTCAACTGGGCGGTCTTTGATCCAAGTCAATGCCGTTGGGCATGGCTCAGTGCAACTAAGCGTCATCCACGCATGCGTGCAAGGAGGCCGGTGTCGTTCGTGCCGTCTCCCTGTCATCACCACAATGAAGGACGTCGGGGGCGTGTTTCCCAAACCCGGATGGAGCCAACACATGAAGAAATTTCTGATGGCGACCGACCTCTCACCGCGTTCCGATCGTGCCTTGGCGCGTGCCATACGCCTCGCATCCGAACACGGTGCGGAACTGATAATTGCCCATGTGGTTGATGAGGGCTTCCCGGCGTTAATAGCCGATGCACAGGAGACGGCGGCCAGGAAGATCATTCAGGACCATGTCGACGCGCTCATGCAGGACAACGACATAAATGTTTCGGTCGAGATCATTTTGAGCCAGGCCCATGTCGGTATTCTCGAAATGTCGGAAAAAACTGGTGCCGAATTGATCGTGCTTGGCGTTCATCGTGAGGACGCGTTCAAGGACATGTATCGGGGCACCACGGCCGAACGCGTCATTCGCGCCAGCAATGTCCCCGTCCTTCTCGTGAAGGAGCTTTCCAATGAGGCATATCGGCGGGTCATGGTGGGGGTGGATTTTTCGATCTATTCAAGGCGTGCGGCCCAATTCGCGATCAGATTTGTGCCGGACGGTCAGTTTCATCTCCTTCATGCCTATGACGTACCGTTCAAAGGGTTCATGCGCGGTCAAGAGACGCGAAGACAAGTCAACCAGGAACAGGAGGCGCAATTTCGGAAAATGGTCGAGGAAGAGATGGCCAGTTTCTTTGCAAGCCTGGAGACGAAGGCGCCCGAACTTGAGCGCGTCATGAAAGAAGGTCCGCCACGAGAGGTCCTTCTTGACCAAGCTCGCCGGATCAAACCGGACTTGCTCGTTATCGGAACCCATGGTCGGACCGGTATCGCCCATGTTTTTCTTGGAAGCGTTGCCGAAGACATGCTCAGGGCGCCGCCATGCGATGTTCTGGCGGTCAACGCCGTTTAAAGGTCCCTTTGATATAGTTGGTGGCGGGCTGATCGAACGCGCTGAAGGCGTTTGTACTGAAATTCTTGGACGGGCGGGACTTCTTCGTTAGGTTGAGACGGCGCAGAGTGGCAACTTATGCGCTAAGCACCGATTGAATACCTCACATTGGAAAACCGGATACGCCAATGACCGAAGCCGTTCACCCCGCCGCTTCACACCATTTGCCGGGGTTTATCACCGCGTCGGGTGAAACCGACGTCCTGATGGTCGTATCGCTCATCTCGCTGGTCGTCATCGTCGTCGGCATCGGAGTGTTCTATTTCAAACTGCACGCTTAGCCTGAACAGATCGCTCATCAGACCGACAAGATACAATTCCAGGTCGTGGCCGTTCTCACGCTCATTGCGTTGTTCACCCACAACCATGCTTACTGGATTGCGGCTCTGATGCTGGCGCTGATCCGGTTGCCGGATTTTACGACGCCATTGACGGGCATGGCGAGTTCCCTGGCACGAATGGCTGAAACAAAAGTCCCACGCCCAGCGACCGAAGCGCCGCCTACGCCGAAGCGCGTCACGAAAAAGTCGGCCAAGGCCGCGCCCGAAAATGCGGCGAAGGAAACCAGCGATGTTTGAACTGACCCTGTGTTCGCTGTTCACTATCCTCCCGGACTATCTGTTTCGGCGCTACGCCCAGGGAAAGCGGTTTGGCCACGAGATCACCCTGTTTTCGGTCTGGTACGAGCTGCGCTGGGGCATCACCGGATACCTGATTCTCACCACCTTGCTGATCACTACTATCTTCTATTTTCACCCTGCGACAAAGAACGCGGTCTCATTCTACCGCACGGTGCCACTCCTACCGGAAGGAAGTGGGCGAGTGGAAGAGATCTTCGTCAAGCTCAAGGACGAGGTGAAGGCTGGCCAGCCGCTCTTCAGGTTGGAAAGCTCAAAGCAGGAAGCCGCGTTGGAAACTGCCCGGCGGCAGGTCCTGGAGGTGGATGCCACGATAGAACAGGCAAAGGCCGATGTACGATCAGCCGACGGCAGCGTCCAGGAGGCGCGCAGCGCCCTCAAGCAGGCTCAGGACGAGTTGGAGACGAAAGAGGAGCTGAATGCACGCAGCCCCGGGACGGTTGCCGCGCGCCAGATCGAAAAACTCCAGGTAGTCATCCAGTCACGCGAAGGCACTCTGGCCAAGACGCTTGCCAACAAGGACTCCGTCGATACCAAAGTCAACGTGCTGCTGCCGGCGCAGAAAGCGAGCGCTGAAGCCGCACGCGCGCAGGCTCAGGTCGCGCTGGACAAAATGACCGTCTATGCGGGCATCGACGGCAGTGTCGAACAGTTCACGCTGCGCAAGGGGGATATCGTGAACCCTCTCATGCGCCCGGCCGGCATCCTTGTTCCGGCGGAGGCTGGGCAACGCGGTCTTGTTGCCGGTTTCGGACAGATCGAAGCGCAGGTTATCAAAACCGGAATGGCCGCCGAAGCCCTGTGCCTTTCCAAGCCACTGACCATCATCCCGATGGTGGTGGCAGATGTTCAGGAAATCATCGCCGCGGGCCAGTTGCGCCCCACCGATCAGTTAATTGATGCGGCACAGGCAAAAAACCCCGGAACGATCACCGCATTTCTTGAACCGATCTACTCGGGTGATTTTGATGATGTTCCAGCCGGCAGCCAGTGCATCGTCAACGCCTATACCAACAATCATGATCGCCTTGAGGACAAGGATATTGGCTTTGGCAGGTGGCTCATGCTTCACGCCATAGACACGGTCGGGCTCGTCCACGCCATCATCATCCGCATCCAGGCATTGCTTCTGCCCATCAAGACGCTTGTGCTCACCGGACACTGACCACCACGCCGAACGATATCACTGTGAAACGTCCTGTTTTGGATCGGCAATTGATCTCGCAATGTCGGCTGACAGCCGGTACGCTTGTGCCTCACAAGAAAAAAAGGATCTGGATCATGACTTTCCGCATCGGCCTGTTGATATTCCCCGACATCATGCAGCTCGATATGACCGGGCCGCATGAAGTGTTCACCAAAATGCCCGACACGGAAGTGCTGATGGTCTGGAAGACGCTCGATCCGATCACGGCGGGTGGGGGCATGCGAATATTGCCCGATGTCACCTATGAAACCTGCCCTGCCCTGGACCTGATCTGCGTTCCCGGCGGGGCCGGAATGAATCCACTCCTGAACGATGAGGAAACCCTCGACTTCATCCGGAAACAGGCGGAGAGCGCGCAATACGTTACATCGGTTTGCACCGGATCGCTTGTTCTGGGGGCCGCCGGGCTCCTCAAGGGCAAACGTTCGGCGTGCCACTGGATGTCGCGGGACATGTTGAAGGAGTTTGGCGCCATTCCCGACAGCTCCCGCGTCGTGATTGACGGCAAGTTCATTTCCGGTGGCGGCGTTACCGCAGGCATTGATTTTGGTCTGGCAGTTGCAGCCAAGATATTGGGGGAAGAACAGGCAAAGGCCATTCAACTGGGCATTGAATACGCACCACAACCGCCATTTGATGCCGGCGAACCTGAAACGGCGGGCAAGCAGATCGAAACGGCTGCCCGCGATGCAGCACAGGCCCGTCAGGAACAGCGTCTGGCTGACGTTCAGAAAGCCGCCGCCAAGCTCTGATTCCTTGCACAGCCTGTTGCCTGCAGCTCGCCGAGTGTGGCGAGCCCCAGGGTCAACAGATGATGTCAGCCAGCCTTGCCGTCTGCCGCCATGGCCTGCACGCCGGGGTAGTCGACCTTGCCCGTTCCGAGCAGCGGTATGGCATCGACCGATTTGATGTTTTTCGGGATCATCAGTTCGGCGATTCCCTGCGTCTTGGCATAAGCCAGAAGATCCTTGCGTTGCGCGTCATGCTTGTCAGTGATCAGGATGAGCTCTTCGCCCTTGCGGGGACATGGAACGCTCGTGACCGCATGCATATTGTCGGGCCACACGGTGCAGGCATAATTTTCAACCGCGGTCAGTGAGACCATTTCACCGGCAACTTTTGCAAACCGTTTTACTCGTCCCTGAATGGTGACAAATCCCTGATCGTCCACACTGACAATGTCACCGGTGTCATAGCGACTGCCGTCAACGCGTTCTATGACGCCCGGGCTCTTGTGATGCAGATATCCAAGCATCACGTTCGGACCCGTAACGATCAGTTTGCCGCCCTTGTCGATGCCGGGCACCGGTTCCAGTTCGTAGGAAAGGCCTGGCATGAAGCGGCCAACGGTTCCGGCTGCATAGTAAAGCGGCGTGTTGACGGTAATTGCCGGCGCGGTTTCGGTCGCGCCATAGCCTTCAAAGATGCGCAGACCGAACTTGTCCGCCCAGATGCGTCTTGTCTCTTCCTTGACGCGCTCAGCGCCGGCGAAGACGTAACGCACACTGTAGAAATCATATGGATGCGCGACACGGGCATAACCGGTGAGGAACGTATCGGTTCCGAACATGATCGTTGCATTGGTGTCGTATACAAGCGCGGGCACGATCCGGTAGTGCAACGGAGACGGATAGAGGAAGGTTTTGACCCCCGACAGGATCGGCAACAGGGTTCCGCCGGTCAATCCGAAGGAATGGAAAATCGGCAGCGCATTGAAGACGGTATCGGTGGGGTTGAAATCAATCCGTGCACCGAGCTGGTAACGGTTGGCCAGCAGGTTTTCATGGCTGAGGACGACGCCTTTGGGCGTACCTTCCGAACCTGAAGTGAACATGACCACGGCCGGGTCATCGTATTTGGAGCCGACCCGTTTGTGGATCCAGCGGCTGAAAGGCTTGAGGGCGAGAGCAGACAGCTTGTCGAAAAATGTGATCTGCTCCTTCAGATCATCCAGATAGACAATTTTCACATCTTTGCTCAAAGCCTCAACTGTATCCTGAAGGTTGGCCATCTCGACAAACCGGCGTGAGGTAAGAACGGTCTCTACGTCTGCGGTTTCCAGCGCGGCCCGCATATTCTTCAGACCCGTTGAGAAGTTGAGCATCGCCGGAACGCGGCCATAGGCCTGCAGCGCAAAGAAGGTCACGATAGCGCCAACGGAATTCGGCAGCAGGAACCCAACGAATTCGCCCTTCCTGGTGAATGTGCGGAGCTTGCGGCCGAGGGTCATCGAACCCAGGACAAACCGGCCATACTTGATGGGTTTACGCTCGATATCTTCCACAATCGGATGGTCGCGGCCATGAATGGCCTGTGCATCCAGGACAGCCTCGAAGAGTGTCTGCCTCCGGTTGCATGTTTCAAAAATCATGTCGCTCATGACGTCATAGAGCTTGGCACCCACTGCCTGGCGTCTGGCGCGTCCGGAGAGCTCTTTTGAGACTTCGAAATTTTGCGGCGGCAGGATTGTCATGGTGATCTTGGGGAAAAGCCTGATGCGTATCTTTCCCTTCATCCTTGAAAAGGGCGTGTACTGCGCGCCGTCAATTCGAATGGGAATGATCTGGGCGTCAGCCTTGTCGGCAACCATGCCCGGCCCTTCGAAGACTTTCATCAGGGCGCCGGTAACGGTGATGCGGCCTTCAGGGAAGATCACGCAGTGGCGGTCCTGCTGTACGGCCTTGATGAGGGATTTCATGGCCATCGGGTTCGTCGGATCGACCGGAAACGCATCGACAAGCGTTAGGAAGGGTCTGACCCACCAGGCCTTGGCGATGTGGGTGTTGACCGCGAAGATCGGTTTTACCGGAAGAAAGACGGCCAGCAGAAGCGGATCGAGAAACGACACGTGATTGACGACGATAACCGCGCGCTTGCCGGCCTTGGCATAGTGCTCCATGCCGCGGATCTCGATGCGGAACAGAACTTTCAGGACCGAAAACAGAAAAGCCTTGATGATGGCGTCGGGCAACAGTTGGCAGATGTAAATCGCAACCACACCGTTCACCACGCCCATCAACAACAAGACTGTGGGAACAGTGAGGTTCAGCGTCAGGAGCCCGGTTGCCGCAAGCGCTCCGACGACAATGAACAGGGCATTGATGATATTGTTGGCGGCAATGGTGCGGGCCCGATACTCCTCATCGCTTTGCGTCTGAAGGATCGTATAGAGCGGCACAATGAAGAGACCGCCGCAGATCGAAATGCCAAGGAGATCGACGAGGATACGGTAGTTGGCGGGAACGCTCAGAAAATCTGCAGCACCCGCCAGGGAAGCGGTCGCAGTGCCGGACGGCAATCCTCTGCAAGCAAAGTAGAGATCGACGATGAAGATCGTCATGCCCATGGCGCCGAAGGGCACGTACTTCGCCGTTACCATTCCCTTCAGCAGCCTGTTGCAAAGGAGCGAGCCGAGGGCGATCCCGATGGAAAAGACCGTCAGGAAAAGCGTGACGACGGTCTCGTCGGCCTGCAGAACATCTTTTGCCAGCGCCGGGAACTGCGACAGGAACGTCGCGCCCACGAGCCAAAACCAGGAAACGCCCAGGATCGACAGGAAGATATTGCGTTCCGATCCCGCCCTTTTGATCATGGACCATGTTTCGCCCATGAAGTTGCGGTTGATGTGAAGATCGGGTGCGGCCGGGGCAGCCTTGGGAATTTTCAGGCTGGTCAGGAAGCCAAGCACGGCGAGCGATATGACCAGGACGGATATGATGAGCGTCCCCTGATCTCCCAGGATCAGCAAACCACCTGCAATGGTCCCGGCCAGAATGGCCAGAAACGTGCCCGCTTCAATCAGGGCGTTGCCGCCGATCAATTCGTCTTCCGACAAATGATCCGGCAGGATCGAATATTTCAGAGGACCGAACAGGGTCGACTGGGTCCCCATGAGGAACAAAACCCCCATCATCAGATAGATGTCGGCAACAAGCAGGCTCGCTGCTCCGAGCACCATGATGGCGATTTCGGCAATTTTTATTTTCCTGATCAGACCGGACTTTTCGAACTTGTCGGCCATCTGGCCAGCCGTTGCGGAGAACAGGAAGAACGGCAGGATGAATATGCCGGCAGCAGCAGTCACCAGTATCTGCCCGTTCATTCCGGCCACATCTGCAATTCTATAGATAATCAGAATGGCCAGCGCGTTCTTGAAGACATTGTCATTCAATGCCCCGAGCGCCTGCGTTAGAAACAAGGGCAGGAAACGGTTGGTGGCAAGAAGGTTGAACTGTGTCCCGGACATCTCTGTATTCTCCGCCTAATTTGCGAGCGTGCCGCGTTTCAGGAAATGGATAGTTGCTTGAATTGTTTTAGGTTGGCTGACCAGTGCGGTGTGCGTTGCCTTGACCAGCAGGAAGTGTTGCGTGCCGGGCAATTTGGTTTCAGCCACCCGCACGACGCCATCGTCGTCACCTGGCAGAAGCGGGTTAAACCCCTCTCCGTCATTTTTGCCGCCTGCAATGATCGCGAATGAATGTTTCAGGAGCGGAATGCGCGCTGCGTTACCCGGTGTGAGCTGCTGGCCTGCATTGCCAAGTATCCACTGGTATGGTTTCAGGTCCGCCGCCCATTCAGCGACCTCCGAACCCAGATGTGGTGGCGCGATCTGCACGATGCGACCTATTTCGATGTGTTTCTTCCAGGCGCCATTCCTGTGGAGAAGATGCCGAACAACGAGGCCACCCATGCTGTGGGTTACGAATGAGACCTTTGTTGTTCCTTCAACCCTGTTCAGCACTTTTTCCAGCCCCGCTGCATGAGCCTCGATCGCCTCACGGGTGCTTGGGTAGCTGATGGGGATGGCATCATAACCGGCACGGTCAAGCGCGGCCTTCATGGCACTAAACGTCCCGGGTTTGGGTGCTATTCCATGAATGAGCAGAACCAGATGGCGGCTTGACGGTGTGATCCGGCCCCGTCGCTGCAGATCATCAAAAACTCTCTTGCAGTGGTCATAGGTTCCCCAGGCGCGTCTGGTATTTTCCGGATCAAGCAGGCGCGAATGCCCAGTGATGACATTGCGTTGGATGCGCCATCCCGCGTGAAGGTAACTGTCGGACCATAACTGGGTGCCCCCGAACGTCTTGACCGGCACATTCCAGTTGCCTGTGTCTGATCTCGGGTCCGCAGATGCCGGTGAGGATAATCCCCAAGCAAGGAATGCAGACAGGAATAGGGCGGCCAGCGTCCGGATGATGAGGGATTTGAGCCCGTCATTTCCCAAGCCAATCCGGTCAAGAAGCGTATGGTCTGATCGGTGAAGCATGTCTGGGAACCCTTTTGCATCCAATTTAATGAACGTTGTTCACAAGAAATATATGTTACCCGAACCCGACATTCAAGGAGTATTGTGAACATTGTTCATTTTTGTATCCCTGCTAAGAAAACAACCAGCAGGAATGCCGGTCGCATACGCGTGGAGGCAGAGCCATCAACCGACGGACTCCGCCTCCGACGTGCTCAATTGTGCGTCTTAACCCTCGGCAACTGGGTCAGAAACGTCTCGAATGAGCTTCTCGGTTTTGGCGTCTTCAAGACGATTGATAAGCCGGTCGCCCTCATAGTTGTCACGCAGGGTCTTGGTTACATTGATGGAAGATTGAACAAGAAGGACCATTCCGATCCACAAATAAGCGCGAATCCAGAACTCCACCGGCATCAAGAATATGCCACCACCAACAAAAAGGCACGCTCCTGCAAAAGATGCATAGGAAAACGTCACCCATGCCTGTGAATGCTCTTTAAACCGCTCACTCATGATTTGTCTCCTTTCGAGGTTTGCTGAGGTTGATCGGCAAATGCGGATCACTGGAATTCATTCAGGCCGCGTCGGGTCTGGATGACTTCTGCTTCGTTCTTTCGGCAGGTTTAGCGCTTTTGTTTTTCGCCTTAAGGCGTTCCAGGACGTCGTTGGCGCTTTTGCGGGATGGAGAACCAAATCCGGCGTCTGCCATCCTTTCGCTTATGGTCCGGGGGTTTGACTCCGCCTCGAGTTCTTCCAGCACGTCCGTTGCATGATCGATTTCGCTTTGGCGGGACTGAAGGCGCGCGAGTGTTGTTTCAGCCTCGGAAAGCGTGTTTCGGTAGGTTTCTCCGGCAATCAGCCCCTTGTCGCGCAGTTTGAGCACGGCATCGTTGGCCTTTGCGGCCCTGCGGCCGCTCTCCAGATCCTTGAGACGGACCTCGGACGTGCGGACCATGCCCCGCAACCGCTCGCACTCCTTGGAAAAACCCGACAACGTCTTCGATGCGGAGTCCCGTTCGTTTTCAAGCGACGCAATGGCTTCAGCCGCTTCCAACGCCAGGTCTTCCTTCCCAGCTTTGAGGGCCAAACCCGCCCGCTCCTCCAGATCAGCGATCTGGCTGGAAATCTTCTGCAGCCGCCCTTGCTCCTGACGGTTCTGCGCAACGGCCACAGCCAACGCCTTGCGCGCCCAGCCCACGGCTTCTCCGCAATCCCTGATCTGCTGGTCAAGGATAGTCAGTGCATTTTGGTCAATCGTTGCATCGACGGCACGATTTGCCGTACCCCGCATAAGGGTCAAAAGAGATTTGAACATGTGTCCATCCTTTCTTTGTGAACGATGTTCATGATATTTAAACTTGATATGAACAATGTTCAAGGTATATTTTGAACAAGGTTCACAGGAGACAGTTTTATGGTTGGAGAACACAAGGCCACGGCCGAACGCCGGCAGGCGCTTCGAAGTGCCTTGATAGAGGCGGCTGATATGAGGATCGCGAAGGACGGGTTGTCCGCACTGACCGCGCGCACGGTTGCGTCAGACGTGGGTTGCTCGGTTGGCGCTATCTACAATGTCTTTGAAGATCTCGATGGCCTGATCATGGCTGTCAACTCAAAGACGCTCGCGCGTCTTGATCGCGAGATTGCCACATCACTCTCATCGGTTTCCGAGGACCAGAGCCCGGTGGAGAGCCTTGTTGCGATCGGCCTCGCCTACTGCCGCTTTGCAGCCCAGCATCCCCGTCTGTGGTCCGCCCTGTTTGAACAGGGGCAGAAAACCGATCGGGTAATTCCCGACTGGCATATGGACGAACATATCCGGCTGTTTACGCATGTCCTGACCATACTCAAGGAGCTCGCGCCCGAGCAGAGTGATGAGCAAACCTGGTCTCAGGCACGGCTGATGTTTTCCGCCGTCCACGGCGTCGTCTCTCTTGGCATGCACGAGTTGTTTATCGCGGTTCCATCTGACGAAATAGAAATGCAGGTGGAGGTGCTAGTCCGTGCCACGGCATGCGGTCTGTTTGAGAACTAAGTCGCGGCAAAGTTCCAAACCAGACGTTTACGCCTCGCCCAACAGGAAGGTGCGGTCTTCCTCGATCAGCCTCGTCAGGTACGCCATCACCTCACGCACCCGCACAAGGTGCAACAGGTCCTGGTGGACGGTGAGCCAGAAATCCCGTTTCACCACCACCTCATCTTCCAGAACTCGAACGAGCCGCTTGTCGTGCCCGGCGACGAAGGTAGGCAACATGGCGATGCCTAGTCCTCCTGCAGCCGCATTGTATTGAGCCACAAGACTCGTGGAGCGGAAATCCGCCGGTGGTTCGTTGATCATGTCGGACAGCCAGCGCACCGCCGATATCTGAACAAGCTCGTCGATATAGTCGATCAGGCGATGCTGCTTGAGGTCATCGATGGTTTCCGGGATGCCTCGCTCTTTCAGATATGCAGGTGTTGCATAAAGATGAAGCGCGAATTCGCCGATCTTGGTGACTTCGATGCGCCGCCCCTGGGGCTTGGGGAACGAGATCAGAATATCGGCCTCGCGCTTTGAGAGATTGATCCAGTGAGACGCGGTCACCAGCTCGATGCGCACCGATGGCTGCTCCTTGTAGAGTTGCGCCATGCGCGGCGCGAGATAGAGGCTGCCGAGCGCTTCCATGGTCGCCAGCCGGACGATACCGCCGGGGGCCGCACTCGTTTCGGTAAACTCAAGGGCAATTGAGTGGGCATGCTCTTCCATGCCTTCCGCATGCTGCAACAGGGTGTGCCCAGCGTCCGTCAAAAGGAAACCAAGACGGGAGCGCTCGAACAGCGTGGATGCAAATCTTGCCGTTTGCAAATTTGCAATTCAAGATCAAAAATGTGCACTGGACTGTGCATTTATGCACAGTTGAATTCCACGACACCGTCCATGGTGTAGCACAGCGCGTGGCTCAACCATGACGGGTGCCGAAGCAATCACCCGGAATGCGGCGTTCTGAATGTCGTGCGTGGAAAACGGATATCCCGGCTCAAGGATCAAGAGGCGGCTAAATGCATTGCCTCACCAGAGGCACAATCAGCGTTAGAAACAGCTTTATCGCTGGAAACGCGATAACTCTCACCCTGACGGATGCCGATGCCATGAGCCGGAGGCAAGCATGCCGCTTGCCGGGGCTATCGCCGTGTGAGGTTGACGGTCGCCGATCCCTTGGCGCTGGTCGCCCTGATTTTCTGACTTCTGCCGTTCACGCTTATGGTGACCTGGCCCGCGACGTCATGCTGCTCGCTATACAAACGGCCTGAATAACGCGTGTTGCTCAACTTGACGACGCGCCCGGTGGTCTTGAAGATGCCGTGGGCGTGCGAGCAGGTTACGTGAACGACGAGGGTTCTCCCGCTGCTCTCCTCATAACGCATGCGGCAACGGATTCTCTCCGATTGTCCTGTGGTCAGACTGACCAGACCTTCGCCACTCCAGGCACCGGCGATTGATCCTGCCTTAGCAGCATCCGCACCTGTTGACATGATGAAGATAACGGCAAGTAAGCAAGCAAAAACATAACGCATAATAATTCTCCCATCTGCCAAGGGAGACTGATTCGCGCAGCGATAGCAAGCAAACGGAGGCTCTTGTTTCGTATTTTACGAAACCGGGGTGGCGCAGGTGCCACAGAGGGAGCCCGTTGAGGCTCCCATGACTGCTGCAACTGGCCCTTGCCTCGCCAGGGAATGAGCCGCTTCTCCAGCAGGCGCATCAGGATTTCAATGGTGAGCCCGATCAGGCCGACAATGATGATGCCGATGACGACAGGATCAAACATCCCGCGCGCAACTGACGACAACCCCGTTGCCAGGGAACCGCTGTACGATCCCGGCAATGAGAGGCTTAGGGCCTGAACATTCACTGAGAAGTCGTTACAGCCGATACCTCTTGCGAAGACACGAGAGCCACGGCGCCTTCATCAAGGGCAGCAAACGGTTCTAGGAGCAAGGGTGCGGATCAGTTCGTGTCAGTGAGAACCGACCTCTGCCCTCATAAGGACATTCTCAAGCCAGGCCGAGGCGACCAAGGGTCTGCGGCCCGGCGATTCCATCAATATCCAACTCGTTCCGGTCCTGGTAATCCATGACGGCAGCCCTGGTCATCGGTCCGAAACTGCCATCCACAATGATTGACAATGCCTTTTGCAGCCGCCTCACATCCGAGCCAACACTTCCCGGGCGCAGGACTGCGGTGATGGGCTTATCCGTCTGGTCATCGCCGAGCAGCGCCATAACATTCATACGCTTGCCGCTTGACCAAAGAACGCGGCCTGATTTTGTCGCCCTCAACACCGTCGCGTATCCACCGCTCGTATAGGTGCCGTTTCTGAAAAGGGACTGCTCTCTTCTCCGGCGACCTATAATTTCCGTCGGCTTGCGCCATGCCATGAATTTATCTGCTGCGCGCGCACGGTCGCCCTTGTTGAGTGCTTTGGTCAGACTTGCCCGCCTGATACCGCCGGTGTTGTAGTGAAAGCTCACCAGGGCATCGAACTCATGCTGCTCGACCGGCACTTTGACCGCGCTGAGTACGTCACGCGAATACCTTCCGATGTCTTCGCGGAACAGGTCGAACACCATGTCCAATGGTTGGGCCACGCCACGGGGAAGCTCTTCCGGAAAGGGTTCGCCTGCAAAACGGGTATGACCAATCCCGAAAGTAAGGACGCCCACGGAATCGAAATACGGCATCGGCACGATGCCCTCGTGACTTGCGATTTCAACCAAACCCTTTGTGCTTACTTCCACTGCCATAATGCAAACGCGTCGTCACCGCCAAAGAAGCGGCCCGGCGGCCTGAGAGCTGGGGACAGAGAGAAGACCGCCGGGGCCGCAGTGCGACTATCCCCCAAAGGGGCGCCAAGGGAGAGCAGCAGATGCCGGAGGCGACCTCACTTCTGCGGGCGCGGTCGCAATAGCCGCTTCGGGCTCTGACGCAAACAGTCACAATCATGAGGGAAACATTTCTTCTGGGCCGAAGCGGGTCGGAACAAAGAAATGTTTGTGGTGCATTTGCGGCAGGAGTGCTGCGGGGAAGAGGCCGCAGCACTGCGATCCCCCGACATCTTAATCCTCCACCGCCTATCACAAAGTCATAGATGCTTTGCGCACAGCGAGCATTGCCTATTGGGTCAGGACAAACCAATAATGACGTGTTCGGATTATTCGTTTCTGGACGCCCGTATCGTTTTGGGAGGAACTATGGGTAAGCGTGCATTACCGGCACCATCCAGGGTGTCGGCCTAGGCTATGGCGCAGGGCGGCACCCAGGGCACCATTCGCGACCACGCGGCAAACGCGACAATTACGCTTGTGAGCGGGATGGTCATTGGCATCCTGCTCGTCACCTACGCCATTTCCTTTTCCGCCATCACATTTTCCGGCGAACTCTCCTTTCTTCTGGAGAGAGCCATCGGCATTGGCCTGTTCAGCGCCGCGGTCATGGCAGCGATCACATCGCTTACCGCATCCTATCCCGGCACGATCGGCGGGCCACAGGACGTTGCAGCCGCCGTCATGGCAATCACAATCGGTACTGCAGTGGCGTCCCTTCCGCCAAACGCATCCCCGGAACAGGTTTATGCAACCGCCTATGCGACCCTCGCCACGGCTTCCCTGTTGATCGCGGTAACGTTCCTGTGCCTGGGGTATTTCAAACTCGGGAACCTGGTGCGCTTCATCCCCTACCCCGTCATGGCCGGTTTTCTGGCCGCGACCGGTTGGCTGCTCCTGAAAAGCTCACTCGGTCTCATGGCGGGCCTCACACTCGACTGGAGCACACTCTCAGGGCTGCTGAACGGCAATGCCATGGCTGTATGGGTTCCCGGCGTAGTGCTGGGACTGGTGTTGCTGACCTGTTCCTGGCGTTTCAAGCAGCCCGTTATCCTGCCGGGGCTGATCATCGGTTCCATCGTGGTGTTTTATGCAGTCATAGCGGTTCTCGGCATCACTCCGGACGCCGCACGGGCCAATGGATGGCTGCTCGGCCCCTTCCCCGGAAAAGGCTTCACCGACAGCATCGACCCTTCCCTGATTTTCCAGGCCAACGTCATACCGTCGCTGCGGACCTTCGTTGAAATCGTCACCGTCGTGATTCTGTGCGTGCTTGGTATCCTGCTGAATGTGTCCGGTATCGAGGCCGCGACCCGGAAGAATATCGATCTGAACCGCGATCTCATGTCCAGCGGGTTAGCCAATCTTGCGGCGAGCCTCGGCGGCGGGCTTATCGGATATCAGCAGTTGAGCCTTACTATGCTTGCGGACCGCTTCGGCGCGCACAACCGGCTGGTCGGGCTTCTGGCAGCAACCATCTGCGCACTCGCCTTTTTCTCAGGCGCAGACGTTCTGGCCTATTTCCCCAAGGTTGTTGTCGGCGGCATCGTCGCCTTTCTCGGTTTTGACCTTCTGCTCGGATCGCTCTACCGGGAATGGAACAAACTGCCGATGGTCGATTTTCTGATCATCCTGTTGATTTTTGTCGTCGCGACAACAGTCGGGTTCCTGGAAGGGATCGCCATCGGCATCGTCGCCGGTGCCATCATGTTCATCATCACCTATTCCAAGATCAACGTGGTGCGGCAGGAATATCTGGGAAGCGAGTTCCGCAGCAATGTCGACCGCACCAAGGCAGAGGAAGAAATCCTGAAGGAACATGGTGACCGGACCGTGATCCTGGTGCTGCAGGGTTTCATATTCTTTGGTACGGCCAACCAGATTTACGACCTCGTCCGGGCGAAAATCACCCGCCGTGGTGTAAAAAAACCGATGCATGTGGTCATTGATTTCAGACGGGTAACCGGCCTCGACTCTTCTGTTGTGCACAGTTTCATCAAGCTGGTGCAGTTCATGCAGGAGAAAAATGTCACCCTGGTTTTCACCGGACTGCGCAAAGAATTGGCACTCCGCCTCGGCGACAGTGAGTTGGACTTTGACGCTGTTCCTGCATTCAGGGATCTAGACGGTGGCATTGAGTGGTGCGAGGAGCAGACGTTGGAAGCCTTTACAGAGGGTTCGCGTGCCAGCCGGGCATCGCTTGAGAGTTACCTTGTCGGCGACATCTTCACCAAGGCCCAGGCAAGGGAATTTATTAGCTATCTGGAATCGAACATCTACGAGCCAGGCGATCACCTGTTGCGCCAGGGCAGTCCCTCCGACGATATCCTGTTTATCGAAATGGGTCGCGTCACAGTCCAGCTGGAACTCCCCGGCGGAAAGAGTGTCCGCCTGCGCTCCATGGGTCCGGGCACGGTCGTGGGCGAAATCGGCACCTATCTCGGATTGCCGCGAACGGCGTCCGTTGTTGCCGACGATCCCTGTCACGCGCGGCGTCTCACCCAGAAAGGGTTCAAAAAGATCGAGCGCGAACAGCCGGCACTTATTTCGATATTCCACAAGTTCATGGCCCGGCGCCTGTCGCAGAAACTCGCTGACAACAACCGCATGCTCGAGGCCGTGCTGCGGTAGGTTGGCGGAGGCGCTGGCGACCGTCGTCGAGGAGCTGTTTCAACCAGCTCCCTGATCCGCCCGCTTACGCGGCGGCGACGTCCTTGAGGAAACTGTCGACACCGATTGCGAGTGCCACAAAGAAAGTCGCGCCGAGAATGAATACAGGGAGTTTGATTGTCAGCCGCAGGTTATTCAGTTGTGCTATCACGGCAATACCCACCTATGGTTGCAATCGATGCCGCTTGTCAACCATGCAGGTTAATTTGGTATGAAGTCTCCAATAACGGGATTTAGAATTTCAATTGTGATCACAGCTAATCTCACCCATGCACAGCGATCGGCCAAAATTCAACTCCACTTGATCGAGCACCCCATGCTGGGGTGTTGCTGACGCGGGCCTTCCCCCGTCTCGGCGATCTGGCGCATGGCGTTGACGAGCTCCGGCACGCGGTCCGCCGGATCGTTCATACCGGCGCTGTCCAAGCGTCCGCGATATTGCAGCTCGCCGCGCTTATTGAAACCGAAGAAATCTGGCGTACAGATCGCGCCATAGGCCTTGCCGACACTCTGATCGTCATCGACGAGGTAGGGAAACGGAAAGCCGTACTGCGCCGCGAACGTTTTCATGTTCTCCGGACTGTCGTCGGGCTTGATCCGGTAATCGTTTGACATGACGGCGAGTACGCCGATCCCCTCATCCATCAGGAGCATGGCATCGCCGGCGAGGCGATCGGCAACCGCCTTCACGTAAGGGCAATGATTGCAGATGAACATAACCAGCAGACCCTTGTCGTTGAGATGATCCGACATGGTATGGGCTTTGCCGTCCGGGTCCTTCAGCGTGAAGTCCGGGCCCTTCCAGCCAAAATCGCAAAAGGGAGTATCGAGGAGCATGGGGTGTTGTCCTGTTTCGCTGAATGGGTACTGATACTACTTTTACTCGAGACGGATGCGGATCACAAAACACGCCGCAGGTCTGCTGCGGTGGGCAACGCGCGTTACTCTGTCCGATGCGGGCCGTTGGATCCACCTACTGCATTGGTGAGAGGCGTGTGGCCGGGTCCGCCTCATTCGGCCGACGCTATATCGCCCCCTACATCGCCGAATTCCTCAGAGCGTATCCGGACGTGAAGGTGCGCCTCGAACTCGCTGACGGCATCGTCGATATTGTCGAACAGGGATTTGACCTGGCGCTGCGCATCGGCACGCTGGCGTCTTCGAGCCTGGTTGCCCGCAAGCTCGCGGACAATCCACGCCTGCTCGTCGCATCACCAACCTATCTCTCGGAATTCGGGCGTCCGCAACGCCCTGAAAATCTGGCGTCGCACAACTGCATCGTTCTGGACAGAAACCGGATGTGGAAACTGCGCGGGTCGGACGGCGAGGTCCACGAGATCCGTGTGTCTGGAAACTTCACGACCAACTATGGCGAGGCGATTACTGAAGCCGCCCTTGCCGATGCGGGCATAGCGCTGAAATCCCGGTGGGACATCCGCGACTTGCTGGCTGAGGGTTCACTGATTCCCGTGCTTGATGATTTCATCATCGAGCCCTTGTGGAGTGTGTGGGCCGTGCGGCCACCCGGTCAAATGGTGCCAGCGCGCGTGCGCGTCTTCATCGACTTCATGGAAATGAAATTCCAGCAACTGAAGGCGTGAATCCTGGCGTGGGCGCCTGTCGCAGAAACTCGCTGACAACAAGCACATGCTTGAGGCAGTGCTGCGCTAAGCTTACCAAACCCGCAGACATGAAGTTGCACATGCGGTAACCTTTCGAACATCGTGCAAGGGTGGGCAGCCGCCAACAGAGAGAGAAATGACAGAACAGAGTGAAGTCACCGTCCGCCGATTGTCAGGAAGCGTCGGCGCCGAAATCGCCGGCGTATCGGTTGCCGGCGATTTGACGAATGCCGAATTCGACGCCATCCACCGCGCCTTCAACGACCATTCGGTGCTGGTGTTCCGGGATCAGCGCCTTGAGCCCGATGAACATGTCACGTTCAGCCGGCGGTTCGGACCTCTTGAGCAACACGTCCTCAAACAGTTCGCCCATCCTGACAATCCGGACGTGTTCCTGATTTCAAACGTCAAGGACAAGGGCAAGCCCATTGGCGCCATCCGTGCCGGACAATATTGGCATTCCGACAGTTCCTACCTGGCCAAGCCGACCATGGCGTCCACGCTGAACGCGCTGGAGGTGCCGAGCACGGGCGGCGATACCATGTTCGCCAGCATGGCCGCGGCCTATGACGAGCTTTCGGAGCCCATGAAGGCGTTCCTGTCCGGTCTCAATGCGGTGCACGACTACACCAACGCGTGGGACGTCTTCTTCTCCCGGGTTGCCGACCGGCCACCTTTGTCAGACGAAGACCGCGCCAAGGTGCCTCCGACGGAGCAGCCGGTCGTTCGCACCCACCCGGAGACGGGGCGCAAGGCGCTGTTCGTCAATCCGGGCTTCACCCGCCACATTGTCGGCCTCACCGACAGCGAAAGCCGGGCTTTGCTGGATTTCCTGTTCGCTCACGCGCAGCAGCCCCACTTCATCTACCGGCACAACTGGGCGCCGGGCGATCTGGTGATCTGGGACAATCGCGCCACCTGGCATCTGGCGATTGCCGATTACGACATGGACGAGCGCCGCCACTTTCACCGCACAAGCATCGCCGGCGACGCGGCATATTAGCCGAAGTGCGGTGACGGAAGGTCGTGCTGCGCCAACTCTGGCAGGTCACGGCCCGTCGAGGTTCATGCCACAGATTGTTTCAACACCGGCGTCGTGGCGAACATCGACATGAGAGCTGCCTCCAGAATCTCCAGATCAGAGGCGCGAGCGAGCTGATGCTCGCCATCTTTTATGATCGTCACATGCACATCGTCGCTTTGCATCGTCTCTGAGAGTTTCAGCCCCGTATCCCACGGCACGTCACGGTCCTTGCGCGCATGGATGAGCCTTACCGGACACCCGATTGGCAGCGATTTGCGGTTCAGGAGCAGGTGATGCTCTCCATCCTCGATCAGGGCGCGTGTGATAACGAAGGGCGGACCACCATGGCAGTCGGGAACAAGAACACGGCCATCTTCTGCGAGTTCTTTCCTGTGCGCATCTGAGAAAAGGCTGTCGCGAACATACGCGGTGAAGTCGGCGGCTGCGGAAATACCAACAATTGCCGCAGCAGATCCAGGCTTCTCAATTGCAAGCAGCAAAGCCAGCCAACCCCCCAAGCTTGACCCCACAAGAATGTGCGGCCCCTCGCCCGCGTGTTCGACGACCTGTGTCGCGTCAGCGAGCCAGCTGCTGATGGTGCCATCCTCGAAGCGCCCTCCTGAGCGACCGTGCCCGGAATAGTCGAACCGGATGCAGGCGCGCCCTTCCCGCCGGCAAACCGCTTCAACACGCAGCGCCTTCGCGCCATTCATGTCTGAGCGCAGACCGCCAAGGAAGATCACTCCGGGCTTGCTGCCATCAAGCCTGCTTACTGCGAGGCGTTCGCCATCTGCACGGGTCAGAAACTGCAGATTATCGGGGTCAGTTCGGGTTGTTTCTGGCATGGCACAGGATATTTACATGAGGCCTTGATCGGGGAATCTTACCTATTTTCCCGTAGTTTGCTATCTTTGACTGGCATGAAAACACCACAGCGTCTCATTGTTGGGATCAGCGGCGCCTCTGGCGTCATCCTTGGCATGCGCATGCTTGAGGTGCTCAGGCCGCTCGATGTCGAGGTGCATCTTGTAATGAGCAAGGCGGCCGAGCTTACGCTCGCATACGAGACCGATTTTACACGCGACCAGGTGCGCGAGCTTGCCGACGTCGCCCATCCCGTCAATGATATTGGCGCCGCCCTTTCCAGCGGATCGTTCCGCACACTCGGCATGATCATCATTCCCTGTTCCATCCGAACCATGTCGGAGCTTGCGGCGGGTGTTACATCCACGCTTCTGACACGCGCTGCCGATGTTGTCCTGAAAGAACGCCGCCGCCTCGTCCTTGTGGTACGGGAAACCCCTCTGCACGCCCTTCACTTGCAGAATATGGCGCGGTTGGCGGAGGCTGGCGCCATCATCGCCCCGCCAGTGCCGGGCTTCTACAGCAAACCGCAAACGGTCCAGGACATGATCGACCATACGGTTGGGCGCACCCTTGATCTGTTCGACATAGATGCCGGACTGGTTAAGCGCTGGGGCGAAAGTTCAGGCCCCAAAAGAGGCCGCAAGAAACCATCTGCATAAGGCGGGTCCGACTAGCGGACCGGAGCATCAACCGCGGCTATTCACCCATTGGATAACACCAGGGGCACGCCTCTTCCGCGGTCCGGCTGAGCGGGTCCCACTCTGGCAGGCTCTCCCAGACCATTTCACCGGCTGCCTGCGCGTCGGCCATCAGCTTCGGAATATCGACATCGGGAATGATGCCGTTCTCCATGCACACCTTGCCGTCAACGATTACGGTGTCCACGTCGTCGCCAACGCCGCAATCAATCAGACTTTTTACCGGATCGCGCACCGGCCCATAGCGCAGCGAGTTCCGGCCGGAAAAGTCGATGATGATGATATCTGCGAGCGCGCCTGGTGCCAGCATGCCGAGATCATCTCGGCCCACTGAACGCGCGCCGCCGAGCGTTGCAGCTTCGAATATCTCTCCCGCGGTCGCGGCAAAATAGGTATCGCTCATGATCTTGCCCATATAGGACGCGGTGCGCATGTTCATGATCATGTCACGTGGATAGGTATCGCTGCCGATTGACATGTTGACGCCAGCCTCCTGGTATTTCTTCCAGTTGTTCAGGGAGCGCGCCCTGCGGGCAATATTGATAGGGCAATGGGAGACCGATGCACCAGCATCGCCCATCAGTTTCAAATCCCGCTTGATGGCGTAGTTGAGGTTGGGGTTGTCGGAAATGAAATTGCCGTGTCCGATGTTAAGCGTCGGGCGCAGCATCCCGATCTCATCGAGCAGCTCGACCGGTGTCATCATGTGTTCCTGCACCACGTCGTGAAATTCGATGACCGAATAGGCGGCATGGGTAGCCATTGGCAGACCGGTGTCATCGGCGATCTTGGTCGTGCGTTCGAGCAATTCACGGCTGCTGGTTTCAACTTCCCGTGGCACGAGAATGCCGCGCACACGCCCATCTGCCGCGCCGTTATACTTCTCGATGAACCCCATTGCGACTTCGAGGCCGTCGAGGCCCATCTGATCGTTGCGTACTCTTTTCAGGCGGCCCTTTTCATCGCCCACCCAACGGCCGCAATCATATCCCGGACCAAGATAGGCACGCGTTCCGAGCCGTGTGACTTCGGCCAACAGGGCTTCCTGAACCGAGAGTTGGCTGCCGAACTCGATAAACGTGGTCACGCCGTTGCGAAGCTGTTCGGCAACGGTAAAGGTTGCATTGAGGGCGAGGGCTGCGTCCGCGCCGGCCTTGCCATGCTTGAGATAGCGTGGATCGCCCTTGACCGTTTTGCCCTCCTTGGGAACGCTGATCTCCAGGAAAGGCTGGCCGTAATACATCGGCCGTCCGGTGTCGGTGATCAGACGATGAGACGCGCGGTGGCCGGAATGCACATGCGTGTCGACAAAGCCAGGGCACACCAGCTTGCCCTTGGCGTCGATGACATGGTCAACGTCACCGTCGAAATCTAGCCCGAGATGCACGATCTTGTTGTCTTCATAGACAAGCACACCATCGCGAAGAAGGCGGTGCTCCCCCTTCTCATGTCCCACGATCCAGGTTGCTTCGATCTTTGTGCGCATTATTTCATTCTCCAATCACAAGTCTCATTCCTGATCATTTGCGTGTTGCCGCGGCGCTCTTGACCGGCTCCATCTTGCGCCGCCAGAGCTGGAATCCAAGAACCAGCGCCATTCCGCCAATCCCCATCAAGTCGGTCATCAAGTCCGGCGCGATCAGAAGGGGGCTGGCGGCGAACATGACAATCCGTACCGGCATTGACATCGCCCCGAATGCATAGCCGCCAAACGCAGACGCCAGACCGATCACGCCAATCAATGCCGGCACGACGACGCCCGCGACCTCGATCCAACTTCCCTGCAGCAGCATGGCTGGATTAATCGTGAAGGCGTAGGGGATGAGAAATCCGGGCAGCGCCAGCAGAAAGGCGCTCATGCCGGTTTGCCACAAATTGGCGCCGCTGATGCCGGCTGCCGCATAAGCCGACAGCGCCACAGGTGGTGTAACCATCGAGAGAATGCTGAAGTAGAGAATGAAGAGATGCGCGGGCAAGGCGGGAATTCCAAGTTCCTGAAGCGCCGGGGCGACGAGGATCGCGGATACCAGATAGGCCGCCGCCGTCGGCATTCCCATTCCCAGAATAATGGTCAGGATCATGGCCCCGACAAGCGAGATCGTCAGCGATCCGTCTGCCAGATCGAGCAGCCAGCGTTGCAGCTTGAGCGCCATTCCTGTCTGCACCAGAGTGCCGACGATGATACCGGCAACGGCTGAGGGCACCGCGACCTCGCAGGCGGCCTTGGCTCCGTTGAGAACCGCCTGAACCAGATCCCCCTGCGCCATGCGCGTTGCCTTGCGCAGCATTGCCAGCGCGACAATCAAGATTGTGGTGTAGGCACCAACCGTCATCAGCGAATAGCGCGAAATCAGCAGGAAGATCATGGCAGCGAGCGGCAACAGCAGATGCCAGCGTTCGCGCAACCCCTCAAGATGCTCGGCAATGGAAACGCCCGCCTGCGGCTTCAGCCCGTGACGCAGGCTGTAGAAGTGCACAACCGCATAGAGGGAGATGTAATAGAGCAGTGCGGGTGTAATCGCGGCGATCACGACATCGGGGTAATCGACACCGACAATGTCGGCAAGAATGAACGCGGCCGCACCCATGATTGGCGGCGCAAGCTGCCCGCCGGTTGACGCGGTTGCCTCGATGGCGCCGGCAACCGTTGCCTTGAAACCCGACCGTTTCATCAGCGGGATCGTCATCAGGCCGCTCAACAGCACATTCGCAACAGCACTGCCGGAAACAGTTCCAAACAGACCCGACGCGACGATGGCAGCCTTGCCCGCCCCTCCCCAGGCCCGCGCGGTCACGCCATAGGCGATATCGACGAACAGCTTGCCCGCACCGGAGCGCTCCAGAAACGCCCCCACGACAACGAAATAGAACACCATGTGCGCCGAAGCGGAGATCGGCGTTCCGAATATGCCCGATGTGGAGAGCACCTGCAGATCGATAAACCGGTCCAACGTCATGCCGCGATGTCCCATGGCGCCGGGAATATAGGGACCGGCAAAGACGTAGAGGATGAAGACGACAGTAACGATGGACAGGACGAGGCCGGCAACGCGGCGACAGCCCTCGAGCAAAAGGACGATCAGCAGAACGCCGAAGACGACATCGAGAGGAAAGACGTCATCGACACCCTCGATGCGTTCCGCGACACGCTGGCCATTGGCTGCGAAATATGCAGCACAGGCGAGTGCAGCCAGCGCCAGCGCCACGTCGTAAAGCGGGACAGGGTCTTCCGGCCCGCGCCGGCCGTGCCACGAAATAAGCAGGTATGCGATCGCCAGTGTTGCGCCGACATGCACACCCAGAAACACGATTTCATACTCGAAACCGCCCGTGAAGAGCGGCATAAATTCCACGGTTGTCAGCACAAGAGCGATGCCAAGGAACAGCATCCGCGCCGCACTGGCGGAAATCTCCGGGACTTTCATGCCGCTCTATCTTGTCACGGTCTGTCCGCCTATAGCAGGCCGGCCTCCTTCAATGCTTTTTCGGCACCGGGATGGCGTGGGCAATTGCCGATGAAGCCGGGTTTGGCGGCTTCTTTCAGGTTCAGGCTGGAAAGCCCGGCATGGACCTTCTTGACCTTCTCGACATTTGCAATCAGCGCCTTGGTGAAATCATAGACGATGTCATCGGGGACGCCTTTTCTTGTCATGATGTTCGAGGACGCCTGAACGGTTTTCACAGGCGCTGTCTGGCCCTTGAATGTATTGGCGGGAATGGTCGCGGGGACCCAGCCATGTTTTTTGGCCATTGCGGCGATCACATCATCCGGCAGGCCCACGAGGATCATGTCGGTCGTCGTCGTGAGCTGTGTGGCTACGGGATGACCCCGCGTCACAACATGCGCCCAACCATCGGCACTGCCGTCGGCAATTGCCGAACCGGTCGCCTTGCGTGCCATTGCTTTGACGCTGCCACCCTTGCCGGCGACGGCATCCTTGGAGCTGCCCATGAGCGCCAGCACCTGGCGCACACCGGTTTCGCCCGTTCCGCCGACCTTGGTCGTCAGCAGTTTGACGCCTTTTTTGTCGCCGGCAATTTCCTTCCAGCTCTTCACACCGGACGCTTTGGTCATGAAGGCTGAAAAATAATAACTGTCCAGGCCACCGATGATGCCCCGAACATTATCGAGTTTCTTGTCAAACGAACCAAACCCGCCGCAGGCTTCGGCCGCCGGCATCTGGAAACTGATGGCCAGTTCCGCTTCGCCCTTTTGCAGGAGCTTCATGTTGCCAACACCACCGGCAATCGGAAGAACATCAATTGATGATCCCTTTGGAAGTGCGCCCACGGTAATATCGGCTATGCCAGCTCCGTAGTTGTACCAGGCGGACCCGACGCCAACGGTTGCAAACCGCAGCTTGGCCGGATCGGCGGCATTCGCCTGTATTCCGGCGACGAAAGTCATCGCCACTGCGAGCCCTATCGTCTTGATGTGTTTCATGTACTTCCTCCCTGTTTGGCCCGGTGCCCACAACTGTCCAGTCCTGGGATCATCGGGCAACTACCGGGCCGCGCCATCTGTACGGCTTGTCTTTGGCGCGGGCCCTTCCACTACGGATCCTGCAACTGCAGTCCGCTCGCTTCCAAAATCTTTCGTACGCGTATTTTCTGTTCATCAGAAACGGTCAGCCGTTCAGCAAATTCCCGACCAAAGGGACGGGTTGCGTCAATGCCCATCTTGGTGAGGGTGAATGTTTCGGGATCGGAGCTGGGATCAATGATTGCCCCTTTCGCGCCGGGGATCATGACGACGTCTTTTTCCGCCTTTACGCGGGTTGCGATCGCCCACATGACGTCGTGCATGTTGAATATGTCCACATCGTCATCCACGACTATGACGTATTTGGCGTAGAGCTCCGTCCCTAGCGTACCCATGATCGCCATCTGCGCTTCGCCTTCCGCAGTCTTCTTCAGCGAGACGAAAACCATGAAGGCGCCGCAGGTAGTGTGGGGAACGTGGACGTTCTGGACATTGGGAAGATTACGCCTGAGCGAGTTCAGGATTTCTCCCTCGCGCGTGATGCAACTGATCAGGATATGGTCCGACGACATGCCCGACGCGATGGAGTGGAACATTGGATCGCTGCGCATGCGGATTCTGTTGGCAACGAATATATTGTTGGTGCTGCGATAGGACGCGTATCCGGTGAACTCGCCGAAGGGCCCTTCGGGCTCCGTTTCGTCGGCCAGGATTTCACCTTCGATGATGATCTCGGCACCAGCGGGCACTTCAAGGTCCGCGGTGCCGCACCGCGCCAACCGGTACGGTTCGCCAAACAGCCCGCCAATGATATCGAATTTCCGGACATGGGGCGGATAGTGGTAGGCCATCGAACCCATATAGTGCAGCGGATGAATGCCGAGGGTGACGGCGGCAGGCAGGTTTTCCCCACGTGCGGCTGCACGGCGGTGGAATTCATACATGCGGCGGCGGGAATGCAGTGATACGCCCAGCCGGTTCTTCCCCGTAAGCATGAGCCGGTGAAAGCCCGTCGTATCCACACCCGTCTCCGGGTCGCGCGCCGCGATCTGGCCGGCAGTGATATAGGGCGCGGCATCTACGGCAAAATGGAAGGGGATCGGCAGCTTGTTGAGATCCACATCGTCACCCTCGATGGTGACTTCCTGCCAGGGCGCGCTGTCGACAACCTCGACGGGAATATAGTTCTGGCATCGCTCGCGAAACGCAGTCGGCAATTCGGCGGGTCCCGCCCCGAGTGCGTCGGCGAGCAACGTCCGGTTGCCCGCAACATTGGTCACAACCGGCATTTCATGACCCTCGACATTTTCGAAGATGACGACCGGAGACCTCCCGTATCGTTCAAGTTCGAGCACTGTCGAGGTAATGTCGAGGCGGGTAGAAACGGGCTCGGTTATTCGAAGAATCTGGTCGGGGAAGCGTGTTTCGACCTGCGCGAGAAATCCGCGAAGCCCTTGTGCGTCAAGGTCTTGGGCTTTTGAACCCATCCCCACTTCCACTGTCAAAAGTCTTTCTATTGTTAGAAAGACTATAACAGTAATTTGCGGGGAGCAATTTCTTATTCCGGGGTGGAATGTTGCTCAAAGCGTTCCCGACAGCCGAATGCAGACGTCCCGCCATCGTGTGCCGCGCCGGCCAAAGATGCCCTCACCCCCGCTCAAACCCGCGGAAGATTTCCCAGTCGGTGACGCGGCGGTCATATTCGGACTGCTCCCACTCCGCCGCGTGCACATAATGGTCGACCACGTCGTCGCCGAAGGCGGCACGCAGCATCTTCGAACGCTTGAGCGAAAGGGCCGCATCGCGCAGCGTCTTGGGGATCTCACGGGCGCGCTTCGCCGCATAGGCATCGCCCTTGAATTCGGGCTCCAGCTCCAACTTTTTTTCGATCCCGGCAATGCCTGCTGCGATCAGTGCGGCGAAGGCAAGATAGGGATTGAGGTCCGCCCCGCCTACCCGGCATTCCACGCGCACGGCCTCGCTGCCGCTGCCACAGATGCGATAGCCCGCCGTGCGGTTGTCGTTGGACCAGACCGCCTTGGTTGGCGCGAAGGTGCCGGCCTGAAAACGTTTGTAGGAGTTGATGTTGGGGGCAAGAAAATACGTAAAGTCGGAGGCATGGGCCAGCAGACCGGCGAGGTAATGGCACATGAGTGTCGACATGCCGTATTCAGCAGATTTGTCGAAGAAGGCCGGCGTCTTGCCGGCCTTCGACCACAGTGACTGGTGGATGTGGCAGGAGGACCCCGCCGCCTCATAGTTCCATTTCGCCATGAAGGTTATGGCGCGGCCCTGTGCCCAGGCGATCTCCTTGCAGGCGTTTTTTGTGATGGCGTGATCATCTGCCGTCGTCAGCGCATCGGCGTAGCGGACGTTGATTTCCTCTTGGCCCGCCCAGGCTTCGCCTTTGGTGTTCTCCACCGGAATGCCGGCCCCATAGAGCCCGTTGCGGATGGCGCGCATCACGTCCTCTTCCTTGGACGTCTGGAAGACGTGATAGTCCTCATTATAGGGGCTGATGAGCTGAAGACCGCGGTAGCCTTGGGCATGCGCCTCCTCAAACGACTCCTGGAACATGAAGAACTCAAGCTCCGAGGCCGTCATCGGCGCATAGCCCATGGCGTCGAGCCGTTCGATCTGGCGCTTGAGGATTGCGCGCGGAGAAACCGGCACCGCTTTGTGGGTGTCGTGGTCGAGCAGGTCGCAGAGAACGAGTGCGGTTCCCTCCAACCACGGCACGCGGCGCAGCGTCGCCATGTCCGGCTTCATGGTGTGGTCGCCGTAACCCTTTTCCCAGCTCGCAGACGTGTATCCGGGGACCGGCTCCATCTCCATGTCCACGGTCAGCAGGTAGTTGCAGGAGTGGGTTTCCTCCATGGCAGAATCGAGAAAATGCCGGACGTGGAAACGTTTGCCCATCAACCGGCCCTGCATGTCGGTCTGGGCCACGATCACCGTGTCGATCTCGCCCGCATCGGCAGCTTTGCGAAGCGCGTCGAGTGTCAGGTTCCCCGGCATGTAAGCCCCTCCGGTCTGCGTGGTCCATTTGGCCGACGACCGTAGAAAGCGGATTGTGTGGTTGCAAGGCGATTTGCAGGTGCCCGCGTGCCGGAAACCCCTCGCCCCTCCGACGACACCCAGAGCCACGGCGCCTTCATCAAGGGCACGAAACGGTTTTAGGAGCCGTAACGCGCTTCCTGCTCCATATACTCGGCGGTGCCGACGATCTCTTCGCGCTCCTTGAAGCTCACCATCTGCTCGATCATCGCGCCGCTGTCACCGTCGCTCTTGATGGCGTCCAGAACGCTGCTCATCGCGTGGATTGCCGCGCGCTGCAGGTCGCTTGGGATAATCACAATCTGATAGCCCATCTCTTTCAGCACAGGCGCGGATACAAGCGGCGTTTTCCCGCCGTGGAACATGTTCATCAACTTTGGACCGGGCAACGCCTCGGCAATCTTTTCGATCTGTTCAAGACTTGTAGGCGCTTCCACGAAAAGCACATCCGCGCCGGCATCGGAATAGGCTGCGGCGCGCTCTATTGCAGCGTCAAATCCTTCGACGGCGATGGCATCGGTGCGGGCAATGACAAGTGTCGGATCGTCTCCAAGGGCATCCTTCACGGCGCGGATTTTCTGAACGAACTCCTCTTTTGAAACCAGCCCCTTGTTTTCGTAGTGGCCGCACTTCTTGGGAAAGACCTGATCCTCGATATGGAACGCCGCGACCCCCGCGCGCTGATAGGCCTGGACAGCGTGGCGTGCGTTCAAGGCGTTACCGTAGCCTGTATCCATATCGGCAATGACGGGC
>DEIT01000155.1:0-132 GCA_002352635.1 Hyphomicrobiaceae bacterium UBA2767
AGATGCAAGTTTTGTTGCACCGTATAGATTTACTGGTTCGGCAGCCTTATCGGTTGACAGGGCAACAACGCGCTCGACTTTGTTCTCGATCGCGGCACGGACCACGTTTTCCGCCCCATTGATGTTGGTCTG
>DEIT01000155.1:246-23230 GCA_002352635.1 Hyphomicrobiaceae bacterium UBA2767
TTGTATGCGGATAGATCTGCTGCATCTCCCATTGCTTCAGCTCATCGCGAGAGAACACAACGAGGCGTTCAACATTCAATTCATTAAGCGCATATTCGACGAACGCATGTCCGAAAGACCCGGTGCCGCCGGTGACAAGCACTGACTTGTTGGTGAGGTCCAATTTGTCAGGCGCGAAATCACGAAAATATTTGCTAATGGCGGCTGCCATATTGATCTTGTTCCTATTTGGTATTCACAATTGCGGATTTGCAGAATAGCCCCTCGATTTCATCGAAGGGGCCGTAAATATTGATTAAACTAAGCCGTGCGCGGGCACAAAATACAAACTTGTAAAACGTCCATGTGATACTTGGGAACCGATCAACACCCGTACCTGTTGCAGTCAAGACATATATCCCCATGCACGCATTTGGGCGCGGCAGTTGCGCGTAACAGCGGTAGAGATTGTGGTGTCGTTCTGCCGGGTGCTGACGCCAACTGCATCCGTCACGATACCGCGCCTGAGCGTATCCGTGTTAGGATGGCGGGAATTCAGAATCCTTGAATCTGCCTCCTGATAGTTCAGCATGCGCGCGTCCATATCGATCGGCAGCAAATCAAAGATTGACGCGAGCACTTCCTCGGGTTCGGCGACAAAATCCTCGTATTTGATGACAGCAACCCTATCGCCGAATTGATCGCAAGCACTTTCGAATGAACGCAGGTAGCGCAACCAGGCCTTGCAAATCTGTGCTGCAGGCTTTCCAAAATTGTTTTTGATGTGAGAATGGACCACATCTGCTGGGTGACGGACCAGGCACACAACAAAGGCGGCAGGGTACGTCTCCAGAACCGGCAGCAGAGTGGGAGTATTCAGCTTGAATGACCCGAATCTCTTGCCCTCGCGCTGCCGGCGGCGCTCGATGATGGCGACCGCAAAAGAAAATCGATCCTCAAAGCTGGTCACGGAGCGAAGTCCGCTATCAAGAAATTGATCAATTGTCTCAAGCAGATCAGACGCTGTCGCGCCCGCTCGATAGCAACGAACTACATTGCTGCCCATTGCTTTGTCGATGTTTCTTCGAATGTATCGGCCGGTCTCAGAAAAGTCGGCGCTTTCTTCTAGTGCCTTCTCAACGACATCACGCAGTTGAGTAAGATCGGGAATATCGGTTGGGATGAGTTCGGCCCCAGCTGCAATTGATGGATGAGCATCCAGAACACACGACAACAAGGTGGTTCCGGAACGCGACATGCCACCAACGAGAACTAGGTTTTCTCTATGGGCCAAAGTGATCAACTCCCATCATGTGTCTCTGCCTCCAAGCACGGAACACACGATTTTTTTCTGCTATCGGAGCCGCTTGTAGCTTAGGTGTGAGTGGTTTGCAAACCGCGCGATTGCTGGAAGAATGATTGCTGTAACAGGTCCCATTGGTTGCGCTGCAACCTCGTGTGAAGTTGGCGTATGAGTGCAGTTACCCAGGTCGATGATGGACTGGCGCCTGTCGCGTTCCAGGACGATTTCGCTGAGCAAGGCAGGTTACTAGGAGTTCCCTATTTCATTGATTGCTCAATCCAAACCAGATAGGTGTCCAATTACTGCGTCACTCCCCGCAATCGCTATAAAAATGCACCTCCCAAGAAATCCCAAATGAACAGCAGCAGAAAAATAGAAACGGCATTGGCTGGCCTGTCGAATTTTATTTCGAAGGAGATTCGGAGTTGGCGTAAATCATCGTTTTTGCAATATTCCCAAATATATATTGATAACAAGACAGCGTTATTTGAGAAAAAAAGAAAATTCAATCTGTCTGAATATGAAACGCTCCTCGAGCCATATCTGAGCAACGGTTATCGAGCGATCAGCCATCTGGCCTACACACGTCTCCCGTCAATCGCAAATGAGGACAAGATTGTCCTTATGCGCCACGATGTAGATCATGACATTGTCACAGCATTAAAGCTTGCCGAGTGGGAGCGGCGCAATGGGATATGCACGACTTACTGCTTGCTGCACACAGCATGGTACTATGGCGAATTCCGCAATGGGCGCTATAGGCATTCGCAACTTCTTGCTGACTCAGCACTCGCTCTGCAGGAGATGGGACATGAGGTCAGCTGGCACAATAATCTGATTGCACTGGCGCTTAGATCAGGTGCCGATCCAGTGGAAGTTCTTACAGACGAAATGGCATTCTTCAGAGGATTAGGTGTGGATTTGTGTGGGAGTTCGGCGCATGGCGATATTCTTTGCCGTGAGCTGGGGATCTCTAACCATCAGATTTTTGCTGAGTGCAGCAGCAAAGAAAACTTCAACCGGGAAATTACAAACACGCTCGACGACGGGAAGGCGGTCTCTGTAAGGCTCGGCTCAGTTTCGATGAGGGATTTTGGCCTGACTTATGAAGCATATGATATAGCGCTCGATACTTATCACTACGATGTCGGTGGACATATGCGGACAAAGAAGAAACCGACGAGATACCGCCACCCGTTTGGTCGACCAACCCGGACCACCGGGAGCGTTGTCGGATTTCTTACTCATCCGGTTTGGTGGGACTTGAGTGAATAATTGGGGCATTCTGCTTTAGTGTCGCGCTGACCGACAGCCCTAAACAACATGCCTTATTTGTTTGTGCCGTAACTAGGCCCAACACAGGAATATGATTTCGGAAATGGGGTGGACTGGAGTGCCAACGTCCCGCTGTTATAGCTTGTTGAATGCCAAGGAGTTGTCGCTACAGTTTGTGGAGCTTCCTGCACCGCTGGACGGACAGCTTTTTTGCGAAACAGTATATTCGGCAATATCACCGGGAACGGAACTTGCTGCGTATAACGGTTTGCCTCCGTTACGGCCGACAACAAACGTATATCCGCGGTTGCTTGGGTATATGAATGTTGCCCGGGTCGTTGAGACGGGGAACGGATTGAGCGATCAATTCCCGGTCGGCACGCTCGTGTATACAAACCAGGCACATCGCAGTCATTTCGTCATTTCTTCCAGCGATGTCTTAGCAGTTGTTCCGTCCGGCCTGGCACCTCACCTGGCCACGGTGGCTTACCTGTACAGGCTAGGCTGGAATGGTCTGCGCCGGGCGCAGATCAGGGAAGGAGGCGAGGTCGCCGTCGTTGGGCTGGGCGCCATTGGACTTGCGAGTCTCCAACTTGCCAAGCATCTCGGCTTTGGCGCATTAGGACTTTCCGATCACGAGCCCGCCAGAAAGGCAGGAGAGAAATTCGGTTGTTCGACCTTGTCGAAAAAACGTGCGCTGCAGCTTTTTCTTGGAGAGCCACCCGCGTCCGACCTGAGGGACGCTGTGCTTTTGACCTCTAACGTATGGGTCGATTGGCAACTTTCACTGGCAATGAGCAAGTTCAACGGCGTTGTGAGTGTGATTGGGTTTCCCGGTCGAAACGAACCATTGCCCGAATTCAATCCTCTGAACTCAGAATATTTCTATGACAAGCAACTCACAGTCTCCGCCGCCGGGTTTGCACCAGGCTCCGTTGGCGTCGGCGCCGAACAGCCGGAGCAGCTGAAACAGGAAATTTTGACTATTCTTGATTGGATGAATTCCGATCGTTTAGATCCAAAGATCCTCGTTGCATCCGTAGAGCCGGCAGACAAGCTCTTCCAAATTTATGAAGCGATGAACACATGCCGAGATAAGGCAGGCACTATTGTGTTGGACTGGTCGGCTGTTGACTAATCGTCAGCGTGCTTTTGGGGGTGAAATCGCATCCTCCCCGGGGTGGTAGAGCCACGGCTGACGATGACACTCATGTTCAGATGTGGTACCACGAAATCTCTTAGCATCGGGTTTGGGCAGCCGCGACTATTTGCCTGACAAACAATGGTCGTGACTGAATATTATTCAGGTTAACATCAGGAATGGTTGAGCGAAGCAGGTTTGAATTTGACGGCGTCACGTCGTTTCAGGATGTGCGTGCCAGCTTGCGGGCTAATGGCGTGTGCATAATTAGAAACTACCTTTCCGCAGAAATGATCAAAGCTCTGGCGGATGCCGTGCGCCAGTTGGCTTACGCAGAGCACGACCTCCAACTAGCAGAGGGCAACTGCTTTCTGGGGCGCTATAAGTTGGAGGAAGTCGATGAACTTGGTATCTCCGAGGTCAGGACGGTTTTGAAGGACGAGATGCTGCAGGAAATTGCCAGTGATTTCTTTGACCCGCACGCTCCTGATTTCAGGAAGATTTATTGCCACCATGATGTTGAGCATATGGCGTTCAATAATGCCTGGCATTTCGATCGTGGATTGACGCTGAAGTTCTTCTTTTATTTGAATGATGTGACCAAAGAGAATGGCGCATTCTGGTATGATCCGGGCTCCCATTTAGCTAATGGAATAAAACAGTACCTGTGGTGGGAGGCGGGCACCCCCATTCTGAACTACGTACCTGAAGCGGAGGTCCGATCTCCTCTGCCGCTGGAGGGCCCAGCTGGATCCTTGATTATCTTTGATGCGTCCGGCTACCATCAAGCGGGCGAGATTACCAATGGCGGAGACCGTTGGGTGCTTCGCTATCATGTGCATTCTGGCAAGCGGGGCGATGGCAAAGAGCCAGCATTAAATCCCTATGCTCGCAGGAATTGGGAATATCGATCCCAATGTTATACAACGCGGAAGGATGAACAGGATGATCCGTGGGGTATAAAGGCGAAAAATGCTTCTCGGCATCAGTCAAACGGCAATACCATCAAAGAGAAACCCGTAAGCGAAACTCCCATCAGTCAGGGTGCGCCGGTTTTGAGCCGCGTTGCGCGGCTTTTCTCAAAAGAAACGTGAACAGTGTTGCTCGGCGAGATGCCCTCTCAAATCTGCCATATGACATAACGGCCTAATTTCTTGACAGATAAGAAAGCAATATATTCGCTCGGCAATGCGCCTGAGTGGTTGTTCGTCGTAAAGAACTGGCGCGAAGAGCTAGGGTGGCGTCCCTTCTATTGGATAACGGTTGCGCGAAATCATGACTCCGTCGGCAAGGAATATCCATCTGTTCATCGTCACGATTTTGTTGACCTGAATCGGTGCATTCCATGCCAAGCTTACGCCGACAGGTTGTGGCGCGGCTTAGATTCAGATGTCTTGAAAGAATTTTCTGAAGTTGAGCAGACGGCTATCGAAATGATGGACCGCATGGATTTGGGGGGCACGTTCACGTTTTCCGAACGGCAACGGACATACTTATGGCATTTGTCTTATTGGCTGATGATCATAAGCGAAGAACATCCCGAAGTAGTCGTATTCAACGCGCCACCTCACAGTCCGGGCGAGTATGTACTGCATGAAGTTTGCAGGCGCCGCAATGTGAATGTGCGGGTCTTTCTTCCAACTCAGCTCTGTTCGCTGCATATGGTTGGCGACAGCTATGATTGTATACCACCCGAGCTCACTGACCGTTATGCGCGTCGGCTCGCTGAGAATGATCTGCGTCTTGGTCACGACATGCAAGAGGCACTCGATGTCCTACGCTCAACTGCGGGAACCGATCCTTGGTATGTCACCAATGCCCGGGAACGTGAAATGAAGAAGGCTCGGCTGAGATCAAAAATCGAAAAGGCCCTTGCAGAAGGGCAGATTGGCACTATCCCGCTCAACCTGGATCCCGACAAACAAGTCGACGTACTGAGCAGAAGCAAGAATGCTCCGATCAATGAGGCAAATTCCATCAAAATTCGGCGTGTCTATAAGCGGCCGGATCAGGACCTTGGCGCAGAAACATTGAGCAAGGAAGAGTATCAAACTTATCTAAAATGGGCCTATGTCGAGAAAATAAAATTGGACAGTACTTATCGGCGACTCGAGACCGAAGTGGATCTAACAACTCCCTATGTATTTCTCGCGCTACACTATCAGCCGGAGCGTACAACCTGCCCGGACGGAGAGCGTTTCAATAATCAGTTTTTAGCAGCCGCATTGCTGGCCAATGCAATGCCTGAAGGATGGCGTCTTTATGTGAAAGAGCATCCAAGTCAGTTCACCTATCACAACAATGGCGAACAGTCCCGTCGGCCGGAATTCTACAGTGACCTGTTGTCCTTACCGAACACACAGCTTGTTTCGACAGACATGCCAAGCCACGATTTGGTCAAGAATGCGCGAGCAGTTGCTACTGTCACCGGTTTCGTAGGGTGGGAAGCCCTCATGAAAGAAATACCTGTGATTGTCTTCGGTGCTGCTTGGTATCGCGCGTGCCGCGGCGTTTATGAGGTGCATAAGCAGGCTGACGCGAAACGCGCCCTGGATATGATTGCCACTGGCGAAAAGCACAAACTTGACGAGATTGTAGCGTTTGCAGGCGCATTGGAGGATGCGGGGACCGTTTGCTATTCGAACACCAGCTTATCGTCAGCAGTCGAAATTGAACCAGACGAACTTGTCGCAGCGTTGACCTCCGCGATGCTGCGATTCGAGCGGTACACGGATTGCTCTGAAGAAGAGGCTCCCACAGGCGAATTGTCTGTCTTTCAGCATTAGAAAAAGATGACTCTGCGTCAGATAGGAGATTGAGGATGACAAAAGACCTCAATGCTCATTCCAATCTCATCAACCAGATCTATCGGTACCTTTCGACTGATCTGATCAGCGAGGCAATCGAACCCGGCTCATATGTTCTGGACTGCGGAGCCGGCGATGGAGCCGTAGCATACCCAATCGCCGCCAAGGGTTGTCGGGTCATGTGCCTCGATATGTCAAATGAGAGGTTGCAAAATATCGAAGCAAACAGCGGAGAACTAGCTGTTGAAGTGAGGCACGGCGACGTCAACGCGATCCCCTTTCCGGACAATACATTTGATGCTGTCTTTTCGCGCATGGTGCTGCCAATGCAACCGGACTGGCAAACAACCGTTGGCGAAAAGATCCGGGTCTGCAAGCCGGGTGGGACGATAGTGTTTCACCACAACAATCAGGACAATATGGACCTGAGTCTTCAATTGGCTTCGTCCGACGCCAATCGGATGTTTGTTGAGAAGGGCCTGACGAGGAAGGGTCGCGCGAGCATCTCCACTCTCGAAGAGGTTAGTAGTGCGAATGGTGCTTCGGTGGTGCGAGTCACTCCTCTCAGTTTTTTCCTCACAAGTTCTCTGTTGTTTCGCACGGGGTTGCTGGCGGAAGAAGTCGATGCATATGAGGCTGAACTCAATCGCCGGCTTGCCGATCCAAAGGTTTATGAATTCGTCGATTGGTTTGAGCGGGATGTGGTCAAGCACTTGCCGCTAGCGCTGAACGCTATGATGGTTGCGGTCTTACGCAAGGATTGACGATCTCGAAGCGCCTAATTTAGAAGCAAATTGGCAACGTCCGGGCGTTTTTTGCGCAACATGCGTCCCACATATGCGGCTGCACTATTCGACCAGTGTCCGTAGTCCACAAACATCAGCTGCTTCGTTCCTGGAATGAATACAGGACACTCTCCGTCCCCACAGATCAGCCGGATTTTGTCGACATAGGTCACGCCGAGTGCATGCGCAGCTTGTTTGAGTTGTTCGTTCAGACGCATTCGCTCCGGCATGCGAAATTCGTTGACGAAGGCTTGGCTGCCCCTGATCCGGCCATGACGCGCAACCAGCGAGGGGACATCCCGCGAAAACTCAACCGTTGGCCCGAATATAATAATCCTGGCGGAGGTGGCTCTGCGCAGCGCCGAAATCGTTTCCTCAAAATGCTTCAGTGCCCACGGACGCCACCGGGCCGAGATCAGAACATAGTCGACTTTCTTCAAGCCAAATTTCGGGTGTGTCAGAATACGTTGGAAGCCGCCTTTGCATCGTTCGGTTTCCGGCAATCTTGTGTCTGACCATTCTTTGATCACCGGCTGGCAAATGACGGACACACCGGCGCGTTTTATGTACACTTTCGGATCATTCTGAGCGAGTGCGTTGAATAAATCCGTCGCATGACTGTCGCCGATGATGAGAGCGTTTTGTCGACCTGGGAGTGGGAACGGTTCACGGTTGCGTTTTTTTACCAGCGTGTTGGTCCGATGGCTCGCCGGATGTAGCAAAATTTCGCGGAGCTCTGGACGGTAACGCCAAGTCCAGCCATCGTTCATCCCTGCCGCAGCAGCTGGAATGAGGACGATACCGGCTGCTGTCGCGCATATTGCCAGTAGCTTCTCAGGTGGCACAACAAATGCGCCATCTACAGTGCGGCGGAACGGCCGTTCGATGAACCGATACATTAGGCTCGCACAGACGATGGACACGGCAACCAGAGCGAGTTTGTCCGCGGTACTGAGGGCTCCAAATTTCCAATTCTTGTAAAATACATAGAGAGGCCAATGGATCAGATATAGGGAGTAGGAGATGAGACCGATTCCCACGGAAATGCGATTGCGGAGCAAGGCCCCGCTGAAGCGCGCCTCTCCGGCATAGACTAGTGCCGCGGTGCCAATACACGGAACGAGTGCAGCGAGCCCTGGAAACTGAGTGGCCTTGTCGTACGCAAGGATACTGAAGGCTATCAATACAAGTCCGCAGACAGCGATAATCTCGAGCGCCACATTCTGTTTAAGGCGGCGTCTAACGAGCCAGACGCATGCGGCACCTATAACGAATTCAAAAGCACGGTATGGGGCAAGATAAAAGACCTGATCGGGATAATCGGACAGCTGCCATTCACCAACTGCAAGAGAACCTAGCCCTAAGATGGCAAGGGCTGTCATGACCGACCACGGCGATTTCCAGAACCTGTGAAAGACAAAGAGTAGCGCTGGCCACACCATATAGAACTGCTCTTCAACGGACAGCGACCAGGTATGCAAGAGCGGCTTGAGGTCCGCGCTGATGTCGAAATACCCGACATTGTGCCAGAAATAGAAGTTTGAAACCGACAGTGTCGCTGAGACAGTCGCAAGTCCAAGCCGCTCCAGCTTTGCCGGGTCCAGTAGCATTGTGCCGGCGGCGAAGGTTACAGCGAGTGTAAAAAACAGGGCTGGCAAAATCCGGCGCACGCGACGGATGTAGAAATTCTGAAATGTGAACTGCCCTGCTTCCAGCTCTGACGAGATCAGCCGCGTGATCAGAAATCCGCTGATGACAAAAAACACGTCGACGCCGACAAAACCGCCGCTGAACGGACCGATCTCAAAGTGGAAGAAGATGACGCTCAGCACGGCAATAGAGCGCAAGCCATCGATATCAGGACGGTACTCGGAATATCTCATGCAAGCGGATCAGTGGGCTGGTCGGATTGTCAGAAAGTCATGATAGGGCGATTGACAGAGCAGTGGAAGCACAACCGAACGCTTTTGCTGTAGCCAAGGTGATGTTGAATTGGAAGCAACTGCTAGTCTGTCCAGCGTCCGATAACACTCTTGATCCAGCTCTGCCGTTTCGAACCTGGGTGTGGTGGCTGAGGTGCAGTTGACGAAAGGCGTGGCACTTGCTGTGCAATCTGTCGTGCTGTGGCAACAATGTTCCCGACAGCGCTTTCTGCGGTTTCGATGTTGTCGCTCTGTATGCATCCACTCAGTGCTTGCTGCTTGATGTTCCGCCGAGCAAACGCGACGATGTCGTTCGAAGAGACGGCGTAACCGAATGTTCCGGTGCCGATCTCTTCGCGGAAGAGAAGCTCTCCAGCAGGATGTGTGATTGCAGATGGAACGCCGAACGCGATTGCTTCCCGAACCGAAGTTGAAAATGGCGTGAAGTGCACTCGGCTGACGTAAAGGGCTGTCTGCAACTGTACGTCAGTAGGTTCGTCAATGGAGAAATTGTTGCAGCCCATTTCATGCAGCGTTGCGATGATCTGATCCCTTGCTGCGCTGGAGCGGTGAATGGGGTGCAAGCGTATGAACCAGTGGATTTCCGGCGCGAGCTTGACCGCTTCCATCATTTCGACCGGCATCAGCGGATCGAGTGCGTAACTCAGTGTAACAAGGGCATTTGCCTTGCCATGATACTTAGCGACGAAATCTTGATCCAATTTCGCCAGTTGTCCATTTAACCGGTTTTTGTTCCAGCGTGCGACGCCACGATGGCCGCCTACTACTGGAATATGTCTTGATGCCCCGCCTGGCAGCCATTTGGACGCGAACTCCGTGTTTCGATTTCCCCAGAGCCAAAGGACGTCAGGAAGGAAATGATAGCCCTCCTTGGGAATATCTCCGAAGTGTGTGGTCGGGTAATGAATTGCTCCCTGTCCTCCATGCTGAACGTCAATTACAGGGATCCCCAAGTCTTTCGCCGCCCAAAGGGCGTGTAGCCAGCCTGTAAACGATGAAACAAGAACGAATTCTGGACGCAGCTCCGAATAAACACGATACCAGAATGCGCGCCTATCACGCAGCTGCCTGAACCTTTTGTATATGCGCTTCCGGTCAAATGGAAAGTCGGGCCATCGCTCCTGCAAGTAGGTTTCGATCTCAATCAGAGAACTGTCAATATCGGGAGGAATCGTGACTTCAGAAAGTTCATTTGTGGCAAGAAACGCTGCCATGTCCAGCTTGAGAGGCTGATTCACACATTCGATTGGCAATGGTTCCAGCGCAAGGCGTTGAACCCGACCGTAAGCCGCCAAATCTTCCGATGCTGGATCCAATATCGGCGCGTAAAACCCCCCTGGCCGTTCCAGGTAGTATTTTTCGATCTTGGTCTGCAGCGCAAATACAGGCCCACTGTGCTCCGCAAGTTTCTCCAGGTCGGTATTGACCCTGCGTGCAGATTCCTTGGGAAACGCAAATGCGTGGTCCATGTGTTCTTTTGCCAGACGGGCACGCTCCGCCTTGTTCCGCGGTAGCGGCGTATCGGAGGTATCTGCTTCTGCGCCCGAGATAATTCCAGATAGGCCGGCATCAGCAATTGCATCCGTCTGTTTGAAACTGCGCCCGAGTTGCAGACGCAGGAGCGGCCAAAGATGCACGCCTTCCAGTTTTAGGGCGTTGACCTCAAACCGGTGCTCCATCTCCAGAAAGAGGTCAACAAGGAATCGATGGTTTTTAAGGCTTGAAACCGGTTCGTTTTTCGTCATCTGACTAGCCGTCAATCGCATCATTTCCAGCTTGCGCAAAGGCGCGTCCTTCCACACGCATTCTAAAGCCTTCATCGGCGAGATAGCTCTTGGCCTTGCGTGTCGCCTGCTCTGTGTAGTGAAAAATATTGGCTGCGGCGACGGCGTCCGCGCCTGCGCGAAGACCTTCTGCCATATGCTCCCATGTCATCACACCGCCGAATGCGATGACAGGTACGCCAACGGCAGAGCAAACCGCTTTCAGGTTCTCAAGGTCGTAGCCACGTCTGGCTCCATCATGAGAAATCGAATTAAAGAAAATTTCACCTGCTCCGAGTTCGACGCACCTTTTTGCCCAATCTCCTGGGCTGGAGGTGACGATGCGGCGACCGCGGTCCACGGCAACGGCGGTGTCGTTGCCCTCAGACCGGCAGACGTCAATAGATGCCACAATACACTGGCGGCCGTAGCTTTCTGAAAGTCGTGTGACAAGCTCAGGTGCTTCGGACACGATGCTATTCACGACCAGCTTGTCAGCACCCGAACGCAACAGCTGTTGCGCATAATCTTCACTCGTTATCCAACCACCTACACTGAGAGGGACAAAGCACTCTCGCGAAATGCGGTGGATAATCTCCACAAACTTTTCGGCACTACTGGGTTCAAGCGAGACATTCAATAGAACGATTTCGTCCACGGCCCATTTGTTGAATGCTTCCATCGCGTGGATCGGGTCGGCATGTATGACGTTGGTATGTTTGAAGCGAATGCTTTGAACCACCTGGCCATTGCGAAGAATGAGAACCGCGATCATACGCTGCTTCAACATTGTGCCAACCTCAAAGGCCTACAAAATTCTGCAAAATTTTCAAACCGACATACTGGCTCTTTTCCGGATGAAACTGAGCACCCAAAATATTGTCCTTTACGAGCATCGATGCAAACTTCTCGCCGTATTCAGTCCAGGCAAGCACATTGCTGTCATGTTGGCATGAAGCATGAAAGCTATGGACAAAATAGACGTCCGATGAGGGGGCGATGCCGTCCAATAGGGGGTGAGTCTGATCCCAGCTAATGGAATTCCAGCCAATGTGCGGTATCTTCAACCCAACGTCAGGATCGAAGGGCAGGATCTCAGCATCTATGAGGTCAAGCGCTTCGTGAGTTCCATTCTCATAAGATGAGGTGCACAGCAGCTGCATTCCCAGACAAACGCCGAGAATTGGTGTTCCTCTCTTTGCACATTCGAAAATCGGTTCTACGAATCCGTTGGTCCGCAGCGTCCGCATGGCCGGCTCTATCGCGCCGACGCCGGGCAAGATGATCCGGTCGGCCTTAAGTAATACTTCCGGATCATCGATCAGTTCAGGCTCGTGTCCGATTTCTTCAATAGCATTGGCAAGTGACCGCAGGTTGCCGACGCCATAATCTATTATTGCTATCGGCGTACGGCCGGTCGCCATTAGGCAAAGTCCTGTGGAGACAACGCCTGTCCGGCTTTGACGGAGCGAGCGAGTCGCCGACCGATATACGCTTTGGTGTCAACAACTGGAATTCCGTATCCGGGCCTGCGGTGAACAATGTCATTCTCGGCCAATACAGAACCTTCGGCGATGTCGCGGGACGTATAAAGGCTTCGTCTGTTTGCAAGTCGTTTTTGTCGCTCTTCTTCATTCATCACCCGCCGGCTTGTTCCGAGCGCGGTCTCAAGCTCGTGCATTGATCTGACGAATTTCTGCGCATCATGAGGTTCTAGCGACATGATGTGCTCAACACTGGCGGTCATTCGATCTTCGGTCAGCGTCTTCTCAATCATGTTCGCGCCAAGAGCAACCGCGGCGACATCCATTTCCCAGCCCGATGTGTGGTCCGAAAAAGCGATGGGGTAGTCAAACATTTTGCGCAGCGTCGGAATGATCTGAAGGTTGATGCCCTCCAGCCGCGCTGGATAGCCAGTCGGGCAGTGGTGAATGACAATGTCTTCGTTGTCGCAACGTCGAATTAGGTCTACGGCAGCTTCGACTTCGCCAATTGTGGCATGGCCGGTGTCCAGCTGGATGCAAAGTCCTGTCTTTGCGGCATATTCTATAAGTGAGTGATGATTTATGTCCGCTGATGCGATCTTGATTGAGTGGGCGCCGATCTCTGAAACGAAATCCACCTCGTCCTCAAAACCGACCGTTGCAAAAAATGCAATCCCGGATGCATCAGCCTCGGCCTTAACCTCACGCCACTCGTCCCATGAGAGCATGCGCCGCTTGAGAATGTCGATCAATGGCTCGCTCTTGGTTGCCGTGATCTCTGTTTCGCGCTCCTCAAGCACGCCATAGGAGATTTCGATGGACGGATCAGCGACCAACCGCTCTGCATCAATGATTTGAAACTTGATTGCGTCGGCGCCAGCTTCTGCCGCCACTCGCGTAAGCGCCTTAGCGGATTCCAATCCGTCATGTGTCGGACCCGCTTCAAATGTAATAAAAACCGGACAGCCTTTACCGACATTGCGGCCAGCTAGAGAAATAGGCATTTTGGTCTGCTCGCTAGCGGAAATTGAATGGTTACTCATGCCATGTTTGCGACGCCTATGGGGCAATTGTGTCGCCAAATTTCACGGCGTTGAATGCGAGCGTTTCATGCTTGCAGATTTGGTATATCGATACCCTTCTTTGGCTGCAAGGCATTCCCTGCTCGATTGCCTTCCGAGTAAGTGCTTTGCTGAATCGCTTGCTACAGGGGGGCGTCATAATCAAACGATTTCAAGGAATTGCATCCTCAGTTGGGTTCTCCATCCTCCACCATGCTCCAGTCGAGCGGTTCGCCGCGTTTGATATCTCTCGTCGCCTGGCGCCCTTTCACAACTTCAAGATAGCGCGGGTGCATGCCAAATCCCGGTCTGATGGAGCGCACATTGGAGTCGTCGAACTGATGACCGGTGGGCACGTCTTCCACCGCGTAGATTGACCGGCGAAAGCGTAGGCTCTTCAATTCGCCGTCACTACGTTTGTAGTTCAATACGCCCAGTGCACTATGCGCGTCGCGGCAAGCGCTTACCAATGTCGCCAGTTCATCGGGTTCCAGTGAAAATGCTGCGTCTGGGCCCCCATTATCGCGTTTCAGGGTCACGTGTTTCTCGACTATCGTCGCGCCCAGAGAGACTGCTGCAATCGACGCTGTTACCCCAAGTGTATGATCCGAAAGACCAACCTCGACCCCGAAACGGTCTCCTAGATCTTTTATGGTCACCAAGTTCGCTTCCGCAATCGGTGTGGGGTATGCGGAAATGCAGTGCAAAAGCGCCAGTTGCGTGCAGCCCGATTCACGGGCGGCGTCCACCGCTTCTGATATCTCTTCAGGGTTTGCCATTCCGGTGGACATGATCATCGGGCGCCCGGTCTTGGCAATGTGTCGGATAAGGGGAATGTCCACCAATTCGAACGAAGCAACCTTGAACGCCGGAATGCCTAGCTCAATCAGAAAGTCGACCGCCTTGGGATCGAACGCGGAACTGAACACAACAAGTCCGACCGCTTGTGCACGCTGGAATAGAGCTTCATGCCAGTCCCATGGTGTACTGGCTTGCTTGTACAGTTCATAAAGCTTCTGACCTTCCCACAGTCCGCTATCGATTAGAAAGTCCTCTCGGTCGCAGTCTATCGTTAGGCTGTCGGCTGTATATGTTTGCAGCTTTATTGCATCCGCGCCTGCAGTAGCGGCGGCATCGATGATTGCCATCGCCTGATCGATGTCATTGTTGTGATTGGCAGAAAGCTCAGCAATTACGAATGGCGGCTCACGGGGACCAATTTTTCGGCCATCAATTTCAAATTCGCTCATTCGTCATCCCTCTGGTCTCATCTTCAAGCGCCTCAATCGCAGCAGGATTTATCAACGTACCGCCTTGGTCAACATAACCGGCAGCTTTGAACAAATGCAGCGAGCGTTCATTGTCCGGTAACACCGTTGCCTGAATATCGGCAAACGGAACAAGCAATGATGCTGAGCGTAAAGCCGCTGCGGCGATACCCTTCCCGAAAAAGTCCGGGTGGAGAAAAATCGATACCTCATAAACTGGACGGGTATCGTGGTGGTGCATATAGTCCAACCGAACAACGCCGCAGGAAACCTCCCCGACATTGACAACAGAGAAAACAACACGAGGATCAATGATCTTGTTTTCAAACCAGTCTAAGTGTTCACTCCAGGTTGGCGGTTTCGGGTTTCTAGAATGTGCTCGCGTCTCGGGGATCTGCTGCCAGTCATAAATTTTCTTAGAATCGTCAACCGTGACCGGCCTCAAGCGAACGGGCCGCCCATCATGGCTATGTTGCGGTATCAGTTCACCTGCCGCTCGAAACGCACCAAGTCCGTCGCATAGTTGAAACGCACTTAATGACATTTCGCGGCGTAAACCTAAGTCTGATTGTAGCCGCTTCAGTTCAACCAGAGTTCGCTCAACAATATCAGGAGCCTGAGATCTTCCCGCTAATACGGCAGCCTTTTTCTGAACCAACTGTTTGGCATTAGAGACTTGATTGTCCGCTACTATGATCATGAGTGTCGGTATGCCGAGTGTGCATCGCTCGAAACTGCTGCTTCCGGCATTGCCGATGGTAACATCGGCGTTCAACATCTCCTCTGCGACTTCAGAGTCAGTGGCGTTCGTTATGAGCCTAAAGGTGTCAGGAGCGCGGTCTGACGCCTCCTGCAAAGTTTCCAAGTTGGATGCCAGATCGGAAATGGTTGCGGTTACGCAATAGCCGGATACAAGCAGTTTCGAAACGAGGCGCGGCAGAAGATTGTTTGGATCGGTGCCTCCCAGAGAAACGAAAATTTTCTCGAGTGTGGGTACCACTTCACGAATTGCTGCCTTTGCGCGCCGAGCCGCGAACGACGGCCGCAGAAGCGCGAATTCTGTTCCCAGAAGTGGCTTCGCACGCCCTTCGAATTTCGTGTTGGGGTTGAACGTCGCGTTCAGGACAAAATCCGCTGCATCCGGACAATCGTCGAGATCGTCGCAAATCCAGACCTCCTGCAGGCCGGAGTTTCTAAGTCTGCCAAGCAGATTCTTGTCTGGCGCATAGCTGTCAACGACCAAATAGCTGTTGTCACAGGCAATGGCTTCGAATGCTCTGGCCTCTGGCAGCACAACTGAAAACAGGGAAGAACAGAAGTCCGGCAGAGGTGTGTCAGGTTGTTCAAGGAGTATTGTTCTTGCACCACGCAACCGACAGGCTGCGGATAGCGCAGCCGAGCGGACCACATGACCCAGTCCGGTATTCTCGCTATACCGTGCGTAGAACAGCAGTTGGCTGCGAGGGACGCGTGTCATTGTTCAAATTTCCTTGAGTCCCGAGCGTTGCAGCCAAACCGACGCCTCCTCAAGGTCTGCAGGAGTGTCGATGTCAAAGGAGCGTTCTCGTGGCATCACATAGGGAATGAGCGGCGGTTCCAGATAAGATCTGACACTGCGGAAGCGCTCGATATCGAGCACATGAATCGCGCCATTTGGGCGGTAAGCCTGCGGTAATTCCTGTGATTTGCGGCCAAAATAATCCGGGAAGGCGGGCGTAACAGTTCCGTCTTCATCGTCCAAAAGCGCTGCAAATGGCGTATGTGTGAAAGGAGAGACACTCATCACAAAATGGGGGCGAACCTGCGCGTGGATTCTCATAGCTTCGCGAATGTCGTCGACGTTTCGAAACGGAGCAGTTGGCGGGAGTATGAGAAGAGTGTTGAATTTGTCTCCTCGCGTTTCTAGTTGATCCAATCCGAACAGAGCGACATCGACGATGCCGGCGGGATCGCGGGCAAGCTTCTGCGGCCGTTCAAGCGCCAGGTCCGCACCGCCTGCCCTGGCACATTCGAGCACTGCAGGATCTTCACTCGAGACAACAATGAGGTCTGCTACCTTCGACTGGAGAGCAGCATCAAGCGTCCAATGCAGCAGCGGTTTTCCATCGAGCTCAGCAATGTTCTTGCGCGGAAAGCGCTTGGAGCCGCCTTTTGCGGGAATAAAGGCAATGGTATGGTCGTCCGAGGTGGTCATGCGACGAGTCCATTGGTTTTTCCGGTCACCGAGATATGTTGGTTAACATCGTCTGGCGAGACGCGCCGTCCTTCCTCCAGATGGGACTGCGCCATCGCAAATAGTATGCGGTGCTGTGCCAGGACGCGATCGAACGCAGGTTGATCTGGCTTACCCGAAAGTACAGCATCTCTTAACGCTTCAAAGGCAAAAAGCCGTCCGCTTTTATCACTTTCGTCGCGATGGAATGACCAGTTGTCCGGAGGGTGGCAATCACGAGACAGCCCATAATCATGCACCAGAGTCCATGCGCCGTCACCAACAACAGAAATTCCACCTGAACTCCCGGCGACATCAATGCTAAGGCCGGCCTCCGGTATAATTGCTCCGACGACCCCATCCTTGAACATAACGGTTGCAGATACCACCACAGGGTCGGAGTCGATCACTAAACTGTCGCGGACCGTATCCATCTCACATTTGAAGTTCGCCTGAGCCCAGTCGACTGGTTTGTCGCCAGAAAGAAAGCAAATGAGGTCAATTGAATGTGGGTGGGTCCAAAGCAGACCTCCCCATCCAAAACGCGCTGTTATGCTGCGCAACTCTCCGATTGCGCCGCTGTGTATGCTGGCTCGCAGGTTGGTGAAAACCGGCATATATCGCCGGAGTGCGCCATAGGAAAACGCTGTCCCCGCTTCCCTCATTAGATTGATGACCCTCTCTGTTTGGGCCAATGAAAAAGCGAGGGGTTTCTCACTGTGAATGCCACGCACGTTTGCGTTGACGGCATCGGTGACAATGGCCTCTCGGACGTCGGTCCGGGTCGCAATCGAAAGGATGTCGATGCGCTCGCGGTCGAGCATTGTGCGAACGTCCGTGTAGGAGGGAATGCCGCCATATTCTTTGGCCGCACGATTGGCCGTATCCGCATCGCTGTCACAGCAGGCTACGAAGTCGATACCCGCGCACTTGGCGAGCGCATCGGCGTGACTGAGCGGCATCCAGTTCGGACCAAGGCGCTTAGCCAGTTCGGGGCGGGTAAATGCGCCGATCCGGCCGCACCCGACCAGGGCAGCTCTGAGAGGTTGGGTTGTCGTCATCAGACTGACGCACCTTTCAACGTGGAGAGGGCACTCTTGTTCAACCGACCATCGACAAAAACCAGTCGAAGTTCAGATGGCGCGAAATGCCTCGGTTGGCTTGTCTAGTGCGAGTTCGCCGGTGGCCTCAGGCGGAAGCATGGGGTTGTAGTAGAGCTGTCGGTTGGCGTCACTCAAGGTTCTGTCGTCGTTTTGCATCACACCGGCCTGAGTCTCGCGATCGCCGCATTCATGCCGCCAGACGGCATCAATCGCTGCCCAATCGCCGTTGCCTTTCTTCCAGATTTGCGTGTCGCGCATCGGCTCGACGAAGGCGTAGAACTGTTGCTTTGTTATTCCAAGGAAATTGCAGTAAAAGTCCAACGTCGACGGTTCAGTTGCATCGTATTCTTTGACGAAGCCAATGCCTTCCTCGCGAGTCATTCGACCGTGGCGTATTTCGGTGCTGGCGTCGTCGGTCGCCCGTCCATATCCGAATTTCAGATACTTTAAATAGTCGTGCACATCGTTGGCATGGTCTTCGATCTTCGAATACAGGTTGAATGTCCGCTCACGCCTATACGAAACGCAGCCAAAGTCCCATTCCTTGATCATCGCTTCACACTGGGCCTTTGCGTCCCACGGGAAGAAATTTGAAAGGTAGATCCCCCGAATCCCACATCGTCCGATGTCCTCGTCATCGGGATAAACATATGGCCGGATATCTTGCTCGGTTATGTCGCCCTTTCCAATCAGGTCGCTGGGCTCGTAGCCGCGCATGTCATGCTCTTTGCGCGTCCACTTTGTGAACTCGACAAAGTCCTCAAGAGTGACAATGCCGGTCAATTCGGCGAAACCGTGCTCGCCCCAAACAACGAGAGGAATATTGTAGTTGACGGAGACTTGGAATGGCAGCGTCCGGATTCCGGCGTGGTAGTGCCAAGTCAGGTCGCCTACGGTTTCAAGCATATGTCGGGAGATTCGGCGGACCGAATCCAAACCGGCTGAATAGCGCACCAGATCGCAGCCCGATTTGGCCACAAGATTTTCAAGGTTCCGGTTACCAGAGGGTGCGTTAAAGGCGTGGTTGAACGTCACCAGAAGCGGGTTCAGGCCATACACTTTCTTTATCAGCCAAACTTGGTAATGGGAGTCCTTTCCGCCACTGACGGGAATGATGCAGTCGTGGGAGTTGCCCAGCTTTTTCCGCATCTTTCTGGCTTCATCCAGAATTTGCTCAAAGATTTCCTTACGCTCGTCCCAATCGACTTCGAGTTGCGCGCGGCTTTCGTTGTAGCGACAACCACTGCACACACCCTCTTCGTCGAATATGATGGTGGGTTTCGCGTTCTCCGGGTAGAGGCAGCGTTTGCAATAATTCACTCACGAACCCTTTCATTCGAGATATTTGACGTGGTCTATTCAAGCCGATTTCGGGTGTCAACAAACCAATAGTGTCTTAACCCAACCAGATCGCTCGTACTTTGTGGTTCAATTTGCTGGGGGCTTTGTGCAATGAGATTCAACGGTGCGGCCAGTTTTCTCAATCAGCCAAAGCGGAATACGGTATTTCTGAAGGATAGCACTGATGTTTGCTTTTTAGCCATATTGCTCTATGACGAGCCACCATATTTCACTATGGCGCATACAAAACGAGCGCTGGCGGACTGCCGTTTGCAGAGCAGACATCCACGTACTAGGGCGAATAGAAGTGACCCTGCGTCACTATAGGAACTCTTTGTCGACTCCTGTCCAACAGGTTTGGTGACGTATGAGTCTCAATGGCGAGTTCGATAAATTCAAAGCCCGGTTGTCTAACCTGAATCTAAGGGCGCGCTCGTATTCGAGAGTTTTCCCATGGATTTTTGGAGACTTTTTGAGCATTGCCTGGCGCGATGCATTGGGCCTCCTCGCCATCGCAGGTGTTTCAGCAGGCTTCCGCGTCGCAGTCGTTGCCACACTGCTGGGGTCGATTAAGGAGTTCGCCAAGCCGGGCTCAAGCACGAGAAGCGACGGGTTGATTGATGTCCCCTATCTCGGCAGCATCGACTATGGGCTCTTTGGTGCGCTTATTTTGATCTTTCTCGCCCTGAACGCCGGTATCAGCTTCCTCTATGAGCGGGCCGTTATGAGAACGGCGGCTAGCTATGAGCCAGTCGTCCTGAAACGTAGCCTCGAAGTCTATGCCCGACTTCCAAACCTTCATGAGAGACTCGAACTGCCGCCGTCTGACCAACGCAACCTTCTTGCAGCTATCAGCCGGCACGCACGGCTGATCACCGTTTTTTTGAGAATTATACTTTTCTCCGCTTTGGGAATTTTATCAGCTATTGGGTGTTATATATTTTTATTGGTGTTGAATCCAGTAATTACAATGATTTTTACCTTTGTAATTATAATTTTCCTTCCTGTTTTCTATTACTTAAGTCTGAATGGCATGCGGACACGTGCATTGGTGCCGATAGTGGTTGGTGAGTTCATGGCAAGATTAAGGGCGCTTGAACACGGCTTGCAGTCCCCGGTTCCGCCTGCCAGAGAGGACAGCCACAGATGGATCGGCAACCTGGTTGACGGGCCGATTGCTCATCACGCGTTCGAAGCGTTTCTGCAGCAGCGTTTCATCATTTTCAAGGCTCATCTGGCGTCGGGAATTCTGACGGCGATCATATTGGCGATCAGCATCACCATCTTTTTTGCCAGCATCCGGCAAGATGATGCACTCGGTGGCGATTTTGCACTGTTTTTTGCGCTCCTCTTTGTCATGGGGATGTCGCTCGCAAGCAGCCTCAATGCTTTGGTCTCCGGCAACCGGTTCTTCGGGACGCTAAAATTATTCTATGGATTGTTGGGACCTGGGAGCCCAAAAAAGCTATTCAGTAGTGCCGATAAAGGCTCATCCCTTGCCTATGAAAGCGTCGACGGTAAAATTGTGCCCTTACAATCGAAGTGCACCGTCTATCTGTACATTGCCGGGGCGAAGAAACGGTTTGACTTTCAACCAGTGGTAAATCGACTCTTGCCAACGTTCGAGCCATTGGCTGCGGATGACGGTTCATTGATTTTGCTGGACAGCATAGAGGATATTGACGCTTACGACCGAACCGGGGATCAAAATCTCGTTTTCGTCGAAGATAAAACCGGAAAAATGTTCGGTGACGCGAGAAGGCGCGCCACAATGCTCGAAAGAGTTTATGGGACTAGCCCCAGGTTCATTGTTTTAAAAAGCCCCTTGGATGCAAAACCTAAGACCAAGGGGCAATGGCTATATGTTTGGGGTACTCCCCAGCGAGTAATGGGTGATCTTGCCGGCGGGGACAAAACGCTTTTGCCCAATGCTGAAAGATTGCAGAAACGACTGTCAGAAGCAGGACGAAAGTTGCGCAGAGGCGCATCAATTGATGTTGACGAAATGAATATGTGACCTTGAGTACCGCAATCATAGCACCAATCCCATGACCCTGAATCCGCGTTTTTCCCGATATCTCGAACACTTTGGCGCGACCGTTCCTGTGCGAGAGTTTGCTGCGGCGCCAGAAAAACCGCATCTCACGTCACTCCGTCACGACGTGGACTATAATCTTGATGTGGCGATGGAGCTTGCCTATTGGGAGTACAAGGCAGGGCTGCGTTCGACCTATTTCGTCCTGCACAGCACGGCGTACTACCAACACGACAAAGCCCTGATCGACAAGTGCCTGCAGTTGCAGGATTTCGGTCACGAGGTTGGGCTCCATACGAACTTTCTTGCCGAATGGTACCGCGGCAACATCGATGACGTGGGGCTGGCGCTCGAGAAGGAGCTTATCCGTCTGCGCACTGGTGGCGTTGATATCACCGGCGTAACGGCCCATGGCGATGCGCTTTGCTATGATGCAGGTTTCACCAATTACTGGATTTTCGAAGAGTTGCGCCCAGATGTCCCCGCCACCAGCGAACGCCGAGTAACCGCGGAGGGGACCGTGGGCAGAGATGTTGACCGCGTTATTTCGTATCCAGAGGATTCGCACAAATTGGTCAGATCTGATGGCAGCGGCTTTGATTACTGGTCGCTTAAGCTCCCTGACTTCGGTCTTGACTATGAGGCTTCGCGTCTTGCTACCGACTCCTATTTTTCGGATTCCGGCGGAACTTGGAAGAGAACGCCAGATCCGCTGACCCACACATTTGGCAAGGACCGTTCTCTGGTTCTCATGCACCCCATTTACTGGAAGGGCGAGCAACGTCATTACTATTTTCTGTCCACTGCCCGGTCAGGGTCCAATTGGCTTGCCAGCTTTTTGGACAAGGCGACGCCCGTGACCGCCCGGCATGAATTCACGCTGAACCATAAATTCAAGAACGGTGTGCCAAATCCCCACAAGAGGACCGCTAGCGGTTTTATCGACCTCGTCACCAACAGCGATGAGGCCAACCGGCTGATAGGACAGGCGCGTTCTTGGTCGGAAGGCCTTGATACCGATTATGCGGAAGCAAACATTTATCTGGAGCGCTTCCTGGATCTTTTGCCGCGCGGTCCTGATACGGAGATTGTCCATCTGCACCGAGACCCACGCGATGTTGTCAGGTCACTGCTTCAGCGTGGTTGGTACAGTGTTCCCCACGATGATCGCCATCCCAAGATTGATGTCGATGGCTGGGACTCCATGTCTCAACTGGAGCAGATCTGCTGGTACGTTCGTGACGTGAACGAAAAATTGTCTAAGGCATGTTCATTCGAACTTCGTTTCGAAGACATGGTGAGAGATTTTCCCGCTCTATCCGCATGGTTGGTGAAGCGTGGCATTCCGGTGTTTCCACGTTTCGCAAAAATGGTGTTTGGTGAGCGCGTCAATGCCACGCCGGACTGGAAAGTCGACAAGTTTGAATCATGGCCGGAAGCGGACAGAACGACCTTCAACGGTATCTGCGGTCCGATTCGTGAGG
>DEIT01000041.1:0-3166 GCA_002352635.1 Hyphomicrobiaceae bacterium UBA2767
GCCCCATGAGGGTCTGCTCCATAGGGGTCCAGATCGGTCAGCGGAGCGGAATAGCCGCCAGTGTTCCATTCCTTGCAGCTCGTTACGCAGGCCTGGCATCCGACACAGGTATCCAAGTCAATGACCAGGCCGAGCTTCTTGTTCGTCTTTGTAGGGAGCGCCGTCATTTGGAGCCCTTTGAAGTGGAACCTGATTCCCGGAAATTGGCACCAAATCGCAGCACTTCCGGCAGTTGCACGACAAACGGGCGCTCAACTGGTTCAAACAACGGAGATGTCTCGTGGATATCCTTGCCGGTGGCTTTTTCGATTTTGACTTTCAGATCATACCAGGCGGCCTGTCCGGTCACGGGGTCGGAGTTTGAATAGCGATAACCGCCGCCTTGCCGCGGTAAAAGTTCCGCAATCAAATGGTTTAGCAGGAACCCCTGATTGGATTCCGGGGCATCTTCATCGAGCATCCACGCGCGGCGGCGCTTTCCGATGGCGTTCCAAGTCCAGACCGTGTCGGGGTTTACGCCATCCATAAGTTTGATCTGGCACCTGACCCGGCCAATGTGGCTTGAAACCCAAACCCAATCATCATCCCGGACGTCCAGCTTTTTACCAAGTTCGTGGTGGATATAGAGCCGGTTTGCCGCCGTGATTTGCCGCAACCAGGCATTCTGGGACCCCCAGGAGTGGTACATATGCATTGGCCGCTGAGTGACGGCATGCAGCGGAAACTCGCCTTCATCAATGGCGGCGCCCTCAAAGGGCGGGTACCAGAAGGGGATGGGGTCGAAGAAGTCCTTTATCCGTTTGCGGTGTTTGGGAGGTGGTACGACCGATCCGTGGCCCATTGCCGCCAGACGGAACTCCTGCATCGTTTCAAGATAAAGCTGGAAGATGACCTGGCCCGGTTCGACGCGAAAACCCATTTTGACCGCGAAGTTGAGATAATCCGCATTGGCATGCTTGAAGTATTTCTGGTTGGGTTCAAGCTCGTGGTACCAGAAGCACCCGTTTTCTACGTATTTTTCCAGTTGCTTCGGATTGGGTTTTCCCGTTCCAAACACATCGCCCTTGCTTCCGCGCCAGCCCGCGAGCGGCCCCAAGCCAGGCTTGCGCTCATGATTGACGATGTAATCGGGATATCCGCCGGGGTATTTGGGTGTGCCGTCCTTGTTGGAAAACTCCGGCAATTGAAGACGGGCTCCCAGCTCAATCAGAACCTCTTGGAACGGCCGCACATCGCGGTCCAGTTCCACGACCGGCTGGCGTATGGAGTCGGCGGGGCCGTCTGCTTCGGAAATCGGCCGATCGAGCAGGGAAATACAATCCCAACGCTCCAGATAGGTGGTGTCAGGAAGGATCAGGTCGGCATAGGGGACGGTCTCGGAGAAATAGGCGTCGGCATAAATGAATTTCGGGATCTTGTATTCGCCGGTCTTCGGGTCTTTGTCGGTAAGATGTTTGAGCGTATCAGGCACGTTCATCGACGAGTTCCANNCCATATTCGCCATATACATGAACAGAACATCGATTGGATACGGATCGCCGAGAGCAGCATTGGCGATGACCATATGCATCAGGCCGTGGGCGGCCAGAGGTGCATCCCAACTGAATGCCTTGTCTATTCGTATGGGTGTATGATCGTCTTCGACGAGCAGATCGGCAGGAGACTTCGGAAAACCGAGATGCGGGCCCCCCAGCGGTTCGCGTGGCGCGACCTGACCTGGTTTCCCTGATGGCTTCAGCCAAGGCGGTGTCTGCTTGGGATAAGGCGATTTGTAGCGAAAGCCGCCCGGGCAATCGATGCTGCCAAGGAGAATCTGCAGAATATGGATCAGCCTGCAGGTGTGAAACCCGTTGGAGTGAGCGGAGATGCCGCGCATGGCGTGCATGCTCACAGGACGACCAATCATCTTGTCGTGCTTACGCCCGGCACTGTCTGTCCACGGAATATCGAGGACTACTTCCTCTTCAAATGCCGCATGTGCAAGTTCCGCTGCGAGGCGACGTATCTTCTCTGCCGAAACACCGGTTTCATCCGCCACCGTTTCGGGGGCGTATTGCTTGGACAGGAACCGGTCGGCCAGAAGTGTCAGTGACGGGACTGCCTTGCGCCCATCGGCCAGTTTGAATTCGCCAACAAGAGCCGGTGAGATATTCGGCGCCATGGCATTGACCAGTTTGTTTTTCTTTTTGTCGAAAGCGAGCGGGTTGCCCTGTTTGTCCCTGGCAAACAAGCCGTCATCTACCGCGCCCTTGTCTTGTATGACGAGCCAGGGGGCATTTGTGTACCGCACCAGATAATCGAGATCGATCTTTCGGGCCTTCATGAGTTCATGGATGAGGGCGCCAACAAAAAGCCCGTCTGTGCCCGGCTTGATCCCAACCCACTCGTCTGCCACGGCGCTGTAGCCGGTACGGACGGGATTTACGGAGACGAACTTCCCACCCCGACCCTTGAGTTTGCCGATGCCTCGCTTAATGGGGTTCGATGCGTGATCTTCCGCAACGCCAAACATCATGAAATAGCGTGTGTGATCCCAGTCTGGATCGCCGAATTCCCAAAAAGAACCACCAAAGGTATAGAGCCCCGCCGCCGCCATATTGACGGAACAGAAACCGCCGTGTGCGGCAAAATTCGGAGTTCCATACTGAATTGCCCAGTATCCTGTGAGCGATTGGGATTGATCGCGCCCGGTGAAGAATGCGAGTTTTTTGGGATCTTTGTCTCGAACCTCTCCAAGCCATTCTGTGGCGATTTCCAGCGCTTCATCCCAGGAAATCTCCTTGAACTCGCCGCTGCCACGTTCGCCGACCCGCAGTAACGGCGAGCGAAGACGTGCTGGAGAATATTGCTGCATGATGCCGGCGGCGCCTTTTCCGCACAGCACGCCGCCGTTTACAGGGTGATCTCGATTGCCCTCGATATAGCGAACTGTCCCGTCTCGGAGGTAAACCTTGATGCCGCAACGGCACGCGCACATGTAGCACGTCGTAGCTTTAATCTCGTCCGCGACCTTCGCTGATGTGTCGACGCGGGGTTCGCTATGATCTGATTTTCTCGCACTCATGGTTCAGGTCTCGGCCTGCTGGCGTTCGCCACCAGACGTGTTCGCCTGTGAGGAGGTTTTGTTGTTGGACGTGGTTTCGATGTGGTGCTGATAGATCGCCGC
>DEIT01000041.1:3291-12846 GCA_002352635.1 Hyphomicrobiaceae bacterium UBA2767
AACCGGGTTTGATATCCCTTTGATTTTGGCCGACTCCGGCGAAACAGCAAGGTCTAACGCCAGCGGACCGAAAACGTCCGCATTGTCAATTTCACTCGCCGCCCAGTCACTGAGCCGCGCCGCATGCATGCTCGAGGGTACGGCGTCGGACGGTTCTTCCGTCGCGGAGAGAAGCGCGATTTTGGGTCTGGAAATGCCGAGAGCTCGCGCAACGTCAATGCAATTTAGGATGATGGCCTGGTGTGTCTCCTCGTCGGGAGCCACGTTCAGCGCGGCATCGCTGATGAGCAATGGACCTGGCCTTTCGGGAAGAAACATCGCAAAAATATGTGCCAACCGACGGCCGGTCCTCAGACCCACATTCTTGTTCAGTATGGCGCGCATCAGCGTGTTCGTGTGCACATGGCCCTTCATGACCGCGGCAACGTCGCCTGATCCAGCGGCAAACGCCGCCTCGGTCGCAGCCACGGCTTCGTCATCCGCATCCACGATCTCAAGCCCGCTGATATCCCAATCTAGCGAACGGGCTGAGTCTTCGATGTCCTCGCGTTTGCCGAACAGGACAGGCTCCAGAATCCTGGATTCCGTAGCGAGTTGAACACTCTCCATCACGAGAGGCGTGCCAGCATTCACGATTGCCGTGCGTAGGGGAGGCAAGTCCGCGGTCGCGTCTATGAGGGACGACGGATAGTGTGATGATGCTTCGGTCGACACGATAGACAACCTTCGATTTAAGGCGAATCCCGCCCCGGATTCCCATAAGCGCAATGCATGCGTACGTGCATGCCGGACACGAAGTCAGCCAATGACTGCTAAATGCAGACTGGTTACGCGCCCTGCTGCGGACGCATGTCCGCTGCATTGATGCCGGCGACTTCCACTGGCTTTTTCATTGCGTCGCGACGGAACGGCTCCCCAAGCTCCTGGTTGAGAACAACCTCGATCAAGGTGGTGACGTTGTTGTCCATCTGATCCTTGATCGCCGTTTCAAGCGCCCCGGTGAGTTGGTCAACGGTCTCGGCCTTTACGCCCTTCAGGCCACAGCCATCAGCCACTTTTGCGTACTCGACGCCGACATTCAGCTCTGTTCCGACAAAGTTATCCTCAAACCAGAGCGTCGTGTTCCGCTTCTCCGCCCCCCACTGGTAGTTGCGGAAGACCACCATGGTGACCGCCGGCCATTCGTTGCGGCCGCACGCTGTCAGCTCATTCATCGAAATTCCGAATGCACCATCGCCGGCAAAGCCGATGCAGGGGACGTCCGGGCAGCCAATCTTGGCCCCGAGAATTGCCGGGAAGCCGTATCCGCAGGGACCAAACATTCCAGGTGCCAGGTATTTGCGGCCCTTGTCGAATGTCGGATAGGCATTGCCGATGGCGCAATTGTTTCCGATGTCCGTCGAAATAATGGCGTCGTCTGGTAGTGCCGCCTGAATCGCCCGCCACGCCTGTCGTGGGCTCATTCGTTTGGGGTCACGATCGCGTGCACGTTCATTCCAGGTGATGCCGGAGTCATCCTCCTCATGATCCATCGAAGACAGCTCCTGCAGCCAGCGGGATTTCGTGGTTGCGATCAGGTCTTTGCGTTCCTTGCGGCCTTTGTCGCCGGCGGTCTTGGAGAGTTGCTCGAGGATCTGCTCGGCGACCAGCTTTGCATCGCCCTGGATCCCGACCGTGACCTTTTTGGAGAGGCCGATACGGTCTGCATTGATGTCGACCTGGATGATTTTGGCATCTTTCGGCCAGTAATCGATTTGATAGCCTGGCATTGTCGAATATGGATTAAGTCGATTGCCCAGCGCCAGAACGACGTCGGCCTTGGAGACAAGATCCATCGCTGCCTTCGAACCATTGTAGCCCAGCGGCCCCGCGGACAAGGGATGGGAACCGGGGAAGGCGTCGTTGTGCTGATAGTTGCAGCATACCGGCGCATCAAGCCGTTCGGCCAGTTGACGGGATGCGTCGATCGCGCCGCCAATGACAACCCCGGCACCGTTCAGGATGACGGGGAATTCCGCATCCGACAGGAGTTTTGCTGCAGCCGAGATGGCTTCTTCGCCGCCCCGTGGATGAGAGATCCCGATGATCTGCGGCAATTCGATATCGATGACCTGTGTCCAGAAATCACGCGGTACATTGATCTGCGCCGGCGCTGATCCCCGCCAGGCCTTCTCAATCACGCGGTTCAGGACTTCTGCGACGCGCGTGGGGTCACGCACTTCTTCCTGGTAGCAGACTGTATCCTCGAACATCGCCATCTGCTTGATCTCCTGGAAGCCGCCTTGGCCAATTGTCTTGTTGGCGGCTTGCGGCGTCACGAGAAGCAACGGCGTATGGTTCCAGTACGCAGTGATGATCGGCGTAACGATATTGGTAATGCCGGGTCCGTTCTGTGCAATCGCCATAGACATTTTACCGGTCGCACGGGTGTAACCGTCAGCGCTCATGCCTGCATTGACCTCATGAGCACAGTCCCAAAACTGGATGCCGGCCGCCGGAAACAGGTCGGAAATGGGCATCATGGCTGAACCGATGATGCCAAAGGAATGCTCGATGCCATGCATCTGCAGGACCTTCACGAAGGCCTCTTCCGTGGTCATTTTGGTCATTGTCTGGCTACTCCCCCAATGTCGAAAACTGTACGCTGCAAATCGACGGCAATCTGTTTTAACCGTCCTGATCCTGCGTCTTCTTCCTTGATCATAAAGCGCACCAGTGATGCAAGGAAATAGTCATGATCATATTGTCTGGAAGTTTAGGACAGGGCTATCAAAAATGAAATTTTTTTTTTCGTTTTTGATAATTGGTCATAGCCGGACTTTGCCGTCCCACGCTCCTTGTCAGGTTGATCCATCTATTCCACACAGGTGCCGATGGACCGGGTCCTCTTATCAACCCTAGGAACGGTCGCGGCGCATAAGGCGAGAGATTTGATCTGCGGCATTCTTTAGAGCTGGCAACCGGGCCAGCGCGTCTTTCAATTTTATGCGAAGCTTTGGACCATGAAGAGCAAGCCCGGCGCAGAACCGGCCGCTTGGATCAAATATGGGAACGGCGATTGCGACCAGGCCTTCAATAAACTCCTCATTGTCTGTCGCGTAGCCCCTTTTTCGTATCTTGGAGAGCTCGGCTTTGAGTTTCGGGACGGAAACGACGGACCGGCGCGTATATTTGTTCAGATCAAGGCTTTCCAGAACGCGATCGATCATATCGGGTTCGAGCTGGCTCAGGTAAAGTTTGCCGCTGGCGGTACAATGCATCGGTACGTGCGTGCCGGTAGGCAATTGAAGGCGCAGGGGCCAGTGGGATTCTACCCGTTCGGCGTAGATCATTCGAGCTCCGTCCGGAACGGAGATGTTGCAGGTTTCGCCGACGTCATCGACCAGCGATTCCAGTATCGCCCGGCGATCCAGGTCGAAATGCGAGCCCGAAAAAACCTGACCTGCTAGTTCAAACAATCGCGGTCCGCCGAGCAGGCGTTTGCCGTCGATCTCATGCTGCAACAGCCTCTCTTCCAACAGTATCTTACAAAGCCGGTGGGTGGTTGCCGCAGGCAAACCGACAATCCTGGAAATCTGGGCTGCGGTTAATGGCGAATTCGCACTGACTACTGCTTCCAGAATTGCAAAGACGCGAAGGAAAGACGCCCCCTTGTCTCGAGTGACTGGCCTATTTTCCATAATTCAAGTCGCACTTTGCGGTAGGTACTTCTTGCTCCAAAAACGAGCGCTCTGTCAGAATTGGCATTCCATCGGCGTGCCTCGCGAGCAAGCCATTTTTCGTTCCTTTTCAACAATGTGTTGCTTAGTCGGAATCAACTTGAAAGGCCATCAGACGATCGTCGAGGCGGAAGCTACACCGCTTGCGCGCTATGGCCAAGTGGCCAATCCGCGCTTTGCCCGCAAGTGCGAAATGCGAATGCGGACAAAGCGGGGACGTGGCCACCAATAAGCCGGTTGCTGATGCCAAGGCGACCAGGACGATACACGATCGCCTATCTGCCACCTCCCTGGAACGATACCAGGTAGGTCGACAAGTCTGGCAGCATGGCTATCAAGATCCAGCACAGCGAGAGAGCTACCAAATACGGCACCGTGAATTTGAGTATCCTGAAATACGGGATGCCGGTGATGCCGCTGGCCACATACAGATTAAGTCCGTATGGCGGTGTGATGAAGCCGATAGCGTCGCCGACCAGAAAGATGACGGCAAAGTGGATCGGATCGACGCCAATGCTCGCAGCAATCGGTGCCAATATCGGTGCCAAAATGATCGTATTTGGAAGGCTCTCCAGAATGGTTCCTGCAACCAGAACAATGCCCATGCAGGCAAACAGGATTGCGTAGTAATTTCCCAAATTGGACAAAACGCCGGTGACGAACTCATTTGCACCCAGAAGCGACAGCAACTGCTGCATAACAACCGAGATCGCAATGAGCGGAACGAGCATTCCGGTGATCTGCCCTGATCTGAGGATAATGCCAGGCAACTCTGTCAGCGTGAACCCGGGGACCAGGAGCGCCGAGGTTATGCCGGCACCTTCCGTGCTTCCATCTCTGGCAAGACCAATGCGCTTGCCGAAGGGATACATAAACAAGCCGACGAGAAGACAGAAACCCGCGGTGACACCAGCGGCTTCGGTTGGCGAGAACTTGCCCGTATAAATTCCCCAGACAACAAGACCTATGGCGAAAAACCCGAGCCATGCGCCGACTGCCGCCTTGAATATCCGGGCCAGTTGAAACTGGATAATTTCTCCCCAGCCGAAATACTTGCACATGGCCCAACAGGCGAACTGCATGGAAAGAACCATCATAAGCCCGGGGATCATGCCACCGAGGAACAAGTCACTTATCGAGAGATTCAACAGAAAACCGTAAACGATGAAAATGATGCTCGGCGGAATGATGATGCCGACGGTTCCCCCCGCGGCAACTGTTGCCGCAGCAAAGTTGGGGTCATATTTCGTCTTGGTCATCTCCGGGTGCATGATCGACCCGATGGTTGCGGTCGTTGCCGAGTTCGATCCGGAAATAGCCGCAAACATTCCGCAAGCGCCCAAGGCCGACATGCCCATACCGCCGCGTACCCAGCCAAGAACAGAGTATGCGAAGTCTGACATCCTTTTGGCGATGCCGGCCTGATTGATCAGGTCACCAGTCAGAATGAAAAGTGGGAGGGCGAGCAGTCCAAAGAAGTTCAAACCCTCATAGAGGGTCACCCCGATGTTCGCGAGCGTGAAGTCGATGACCAGACTAACACCAACCACCCAAAGGCTGATTATCAGGAAAATCGGAAGGCCCATCACAAAAAGAAGGGTGACGCCGATTGAAATGAGAGTAATCCACAATCCGTCCATGACCCCGCTCCTATGCGTTCGCTTCGTCGGCGGCTTTTATCGGCAGCGGTTCATGGTTTTTGAATCGCCGAATGTCTTCGATCAAGTTGCGGGTGACCCGGTAAATGACGAGCCCGAAACCAACCGGCGTGGCCATGTAGAACCACCACTGCTGAACATCGTCGGTGCCTTGAACGATGGCGAAGTTGTCCCGGGCGATCATCACCTGCTCCATCGCAAAGTAGATGACCAGTATCGAGAAGCCGATCCAGACAAGATGGTCTACGACCAGGCAGAAAAATTGGCCTGCATAGGGGAGGCGCATGCGAAATTCTTCAAAGCGCAAATGGCTTCGCTGTTTGCAATTGTACGCGCAGCCAATCCATGTGACCCAAAGAAAAAGATAAATTGGGATCGTTGAGCTCCACGCCGCCTGTTGACCGAAGGCGAAACGACGGATGACCTCAACAAATATAATTGCCGTCATCACGACATAACTGAAGAGAATGATGACCTTCTCTATGTTTTCGTCAAGCCACTTGAGCATTGAAATTTCCCCCCTTCATAGAAAACCGTTTGCAACAGCATCGCATTTCGGTTTTGCACGAAAATGCGCCTGCGCTACGCGGCTTGAGCGGGAACTATTGCCCCGCCCGCAGTGCTTGCTGCCCCGGATATGCTCCGGGGCAGCTTGCAACTGAACGCGCCGGAAACCTTAAGAGGTTTTCCACCAACGACGCGGTTCGACATTTTCCGGCAGGGTGTCCTTTGGAATCTCCCGTGCAATGTCATAGATGAATTTGTAGGTGTCCATTCCACCTGACCAGCCGTTGATGCGCTCGCGCCACTTTTCCCATTCCTTGGGATGGAATTCCGGTGAGCACATTTCTTCGGCTTCCTTCTTGGCCGCATCTGACAGCCACGCGACGCGCACTTTGTGCTTGTCGAACAGGGTGCCTGGCAGTGTCGGATTGGAAAAACCAACCGTATTGACCAGCGATGCTTCGTTGGCGGCCTGGACGTGAACCTGTGACAGGTAGGCCGATTCCATGACGGCATCCTGAAGTTCTCCGCCGAGGGAGTCGAACTTTTTCCCGTTCATCGCGGTGTGTTCGGTGCCGCAGAAGAATTCGAGGTTCACGCATTGTGAAACCACCGGGGACATGTTGGCGTAAGCCACCGCCGCGGCCCAGGTTTCGGCGCCATCGATCAGGCCCTGCTTGAGACCGTCAAGTGTTTCGGCCCAGGCGATTGGCGTGGGATTGAGGTTCATCAACTGCATTGCGATGCGTCCAAGCTGCGTGCCCGTGACGCGGTTCTTGGTGCCCGCCAGCTCCGTTACACTCTTGACGGTTGGCTTGTCCTTCCAGCCCAGGCCGAGCTGAATGCCGCGCAATTCTGCATGGCTGAACAGGAACTCGATATTATGACGCTTGCGCATCTGGTCGCGGAGCACCTTCTGGCTGCCTGGATGGTACAGGAAGTGGTACTGCGATGCCCGGGTCGGGAACATATATGCGTAGTCGAGAACATTCAGATAGGGCGCCGCGCCCGCTGAGTTTTGTGTCGATGCCGCATAAATGTCGACGATACCCTGTTGGGTTTTCTTGACGCAATCGAGCTGGCCGCAAATCTGGTTGGATCCGATAAACTCGACACGGATTGCTCCATCCGTGCGCTCTTCAAGATCATTCACAAACTGCAAGCAGCCTGCGCGTTCGATCAGAAGATTGCGATCATTAAATCCAGCCGCACCGAATTTCAGCGTGTGCTTTGCTTTGCCTTTAAATCGTTTGTCATAGGTTGAATTCGCAGCCTCGGCCAGGCTTGACAGCGTCACTGCGCCGGTCATGCCGCCAACGGCCATAAGCGTCGAACTGATGCCGAATTGTTTGGTGAGTCTCAAAAGGTCTCGACGGGAGACCCCTTTCATTTTGTCGAGCAACATTCCACTTCCTCCCTTTATTAATATTCGTCAAAAACGAGATTAATTTTTTCATTATTGCACTCAATCACTCGCATATGCAACTTTAATGCTTGAGCTGTGCAGGCGATGGATACGGTTCACAGTTGACGGGCTGGCGCCTAATTTGCCAGTGAACGGTTCGTAAGGGAGGATTTGGTGACTCAATCAGTCGGGGTATTTGACTACATCGTTGCCGGCGCGGGATCCGCAGGCTGCGTCATGGCCAATCGTCTGAGCGCCGATGGCCGCTACAGTGTCCTGCTGCTTGAAGCGGGCGGACGCGACCTGAACCCATGGATTCATGTGCCGGTGGGGTATTTCAAGACACTGCACAATCCCAAGACGGACTGGTGCTACAAAACCCAGTCTGATCCCGGCCTGAATGGCCGCAGCATCGATTGGCCGCGCGGAAGGACGCTTGGCGGGTCCAGCTCAATCAACGGATTGCTGTATGTCCGCGGCCAGCATGAAGACTACGATCATTGGCGGCAGCTCGGCAATGCGGGATGGTCATTTGAGGATGTGCTCCCCTACTTCAGGCGCGCTGAAGACCAGGAAAACGGCGAATGCGACTACCACGGATCTGGGGGCCCGCTATCAGTTTCAAACATGCGCGTTCACAGGGAAGTGTGTGATGCGCTGATTGACGCCGCCGAGGAAATCGACATTCCGCGCAATGATGATTTCAATGGAGCGACGCAAGAAGGCGCGGGCTATTTTCAACTTACGGCGCGAAAAGGGAGGCGGTGTTCAACCGCGGTCGGGTATCTCAACCCGGCACGAGGGCGCCCGAATCTGAAAATCGTCACCCATGCGCATGTTGAGACTCTGCTGTTCGCCGAGGAGAGCAGTACAGAAGTGAAGGGCATCAATTTCAGTGTCAATGGACGCCCGCATCACGCAACGCTGAAGACAGGCGGAGAGGTCGTTCTGTCGGCGGGTGCGATTGGGTCACCTCAAGTGTTGCAACTGTCGGGCGTCGGTCCCGGGGAATTGCTGCAGAAGAATTCGATTCCCGTGCGCAGGGAACTCCCCGGTGTGGGTCGCAATCTTCAGGATCATCTGCAAATCAGGATGATCTACGAGGTGAATGTTCCCACGCTGAACGACGAGATAAACAACTTTGTCCGCCGAACGTTGATGGGCGTCCAGTATGTCCTTGCACGCACAGGACCTATGGCAATGGGCGCAAGCCAGGTTTGCATTTTTTGCAAGTCGCGCGGCGATCTGGGCAGACCCGATATTCAGTTTCACTTTCAACCTTTGAGCGCGGACAAGCCTGGCATCGAGATGCATCCATTCTCGGGAATTACCATGTCGGTTTGTCAGTTGCGTCCCGAAAGCCGCGGACATATCGAGATTGTCTCGCCCGATCCGCAAGTGCATCCGGAAATCCACCCCAACTACCTTTCCGAGACATCGGATCAGGAAACGGCCGTGGCTGGAATGCGCGTCTCGCGATCCCTCACTGAAACCAGCGCATTGTCACAGTATGTGGTCAAGGAAGTGGTGCCTGGCGCTACGGCTCAGACTGATGAGGAATTGCTGGATATGGCTCGCAACATTTCCCAGACCATTTACCACCCCACGAGCACCTGCAAGATGGGCCGGAAAACAGATTCCATGTCCGTGGTCGACGAAAGACTTCGCGTGCACGGTGTTCAGGGGGTGCGCGTCGTCGATGCCTCAATAATGCCAACCATTGTGTCCGGCAATACGAACGCGCCAACGATCATGGTCGCCGAAAAAGCAAGCGACATGATCCTCGAGGACGCCGCTAAATAATTATCGGGATGACTTGACCATTCCCATAGCGCGTAAATAGGTGGCATTCGCACGCGATCTCGCGCCGGCAGCGTTGACAGATCCTAGCCGCTTCTCTGTTTGAACACTGATCGCGGCGGTGAGCATTCATTCGCTGATATTTCAATAACTTCAATCCCTGCAGCCATGCGGCCGAAGCAATGCTGCATTGCACAATAGCTCCTGTTTTCTCGCCATACAGTCAACTACTTAGGGGGACGTAGAAGCGATTCTACGATCAGAAACTTCTCCCGTTGCGAAGAATTGGAGGCAAAAAATGGCGAAGTCTTATGGTTTGCTCAGCGAAGCCGAATTCGATGCCCTGATGAAGAATGCAAGGCATTCCAGAGGGGGCACTCTGATTGATCACTTCGCATGGCTGATTGCGGCAATTCGCAAAACGATCGCGATCCGATAAATGATAGTGGATTGCGGCGTCGCGAACCTC
>DEIT01000041.1:12956-28717 GCA_002352635.1 Hyphomicrobiaceae bacterium UBA2767
GCGTGTTGGCCGAACCGGTACCCGGTCTCATCGTCGTCTTCATCACCGTGAACGTCATAGTGGAATGCCCAACTACCACCAGGCTTTCGGATCAGGTGACCCGCCTCGGCATCCTCGCCCGCCCAGAAGCGCAGCACACGGCATTGATCGCGGCGCTGGTGCCATTCCTCGGCATCGATGTGGCCGTTATCATCGAGCGGTGCTGTGAATTCATATCCACGAACGGGGCTCCCGGAAGGGAAATCATGGTCACGGGCCAGTTCCAGCCTGACTTTATTTATCGTCATAGTCGCCTCCGATCGCGATGACGTTCCTAGTGAGACATGAGCACGGGAACGATCATGTTTTTCAGGATTTGTTGGGTTGCACCCCCGAACAGACGCTCGCGCAGTCGCGAATGTCCGTAGCACCCCATCACCAGCAGATCGCCATCCTGTTCGGAGGTGAATTGGCGAAGCGCGTCACCAGCCGACGCGTCGCCCCGTTCCAGAGTCACGACCTCGGCGTTCACTCCGTGTCGGGAAAGCACGCTGGCTATTTCTCCGCCACCGGACTGAACCGCGTTTTTGATGTCATCCGACTTTCCAACCGTAACGAGGCAGACGACCTTGGCTCGCTTTAGCAAGGGCAATGCGTCGAATACCGCACGTGCCGCTTCCCGTGTGCCATCCCAGCCAACAACAACTTTGCCTGACAGGTCTCCGAACGAGCCCTCTTTGGGTATGATGAGAACCGGCCGGCCCGAATTCATTATGATATCCGCTGCCAGCTCTCCGACACGTTGCTCGCTGTCGGTCTGGCCCATTATTACAAGGTCGGCGCACCGCGTCTGCTCAAGGATCGAGCCAAGCAGGTCTATTCCGGAGGACTTTTCCTCCTGGTCACGCCACTCGGTCTGCGCATCTGTGTCTTTCGCTATCTTGGAGAACTCCGCCTTGATGGCCTTGGCGTCCTCACGCATTATTTCGCCATACTGGACAATGATTTCCGATGGCACTTGCGCAGCAATAGTTCCTGCGAGCGGCACGCCGGCAAAAACGTGGGTGCCGGTGAGATGCGCTCCGAATGCCTCCGCGAGCGGCAACGCCGTACTCATGATCTGCGATACGCTATCGGGCCGTGCTATATATGCGACAATTGTCTTGTAGGACATTGAGATCCTCACACAATTAAGATCGTCCAATTCAGCACGAAGCTATTCGCAGTGGCTGGCACCGGCCTTGATCTCCATCAACCTGATCCGCGTCGTTGAGGACTATTGCTGGGTTGCATAGGTGCTCGGAGGAAACTCCAGAGAGGTCGGCAGCACGATGAACAATGCGGTTCGCACGCATGGCAAGGAACCGGAACTGAGGCGCGCCCTTTCGCTTCCTCTTGTTGTCCTCTATGGCCTCGGCGTGACCATCGGCGCAGGCATCTACGTGCTGATCGGGGCGACTGCCGGACGGGCAGGTGTTTATGCGCCGATTTCATTCCTTATCGCTGCCCTGGCAATGGCACCCACTGCCGCATCCTTTGCCGAACTCTCTTCGCGTATGCCCGTAAGTGCGGGTGAGGCGGCTTATGTGCGCCACGCATTCCGTTCGCATGTCCTGGCATTGATCGTCGGATTGCTGGTGGTTACCGCAGGAGTGGTCTCCGCGGCCGCGGTCGCAATTGGTGCTGCGGGTTACATCCGCGTATTCGTGGATGTGCCTGAGCTTGTCATCGTTGCCCTGGTTACCCTGTTGATGGGTCTTGCCGCGGGCTGGGGAATTGTCGAATCCGTTTCCATCGCCGCAGTGCTCACTCTCATCGAGGTTGGTGGATTGCTGATGATCATTGTCGCTGGGTTGATGCACGATCCCGGGATCGTCGCGCGTGCAGTCGATGTCGTGCCTGTGACGCTTGAACCAGCAGTTTGGGCAGGGGTCTTTTCCGCCGGACTGCTCGCATTTTTTGCGTTTATCGGTTTTGAGGATCTGGTCAACATTGCGGAGGAAGCCAAGGATCCGCTCAGGACCCTTCCGCGTGCCATATTTCTCACATTGGTAATTTCCACGCTGTTCTACGTCGCGGTTGCGTCGGTTGCGGTATTGTCGGTGCCGATAGACGGGCTGGCGACGTCAAATGCACCGCTCGGATTCGTCTATGAGCAGGTGACCGGCGGATCGCCACTCGTCATCAGCGCCATCGCCATCGTCGCCACACTGAACGGCATCATCGTGCAGATGATCATGGCGTCGCGCGTACTCTACGGCCTTGCGTCACAGGGCGATCTTCCCGCAATCATCGGCCGGGTGAGCCCGACCACACGCACACCGCTGGTCGCAACCGGTATTGTGGTTGCAGTCGTCCTATTACTCGGATTGGCCTTCCCCATCGAGTGGCTTGCGGAGATGACCTCCCGGGTCACCTTGACCGTTTTCTCGCTGATGAATGTTGCATTGCTGATCCTCAAGTTTCGCGGCGAAGCGCCGCCGTCTGGCAGCTTCACCGTGCGGGCTTGGGTGCCTGCGGTCGGGCTTGTTGCGAGTCTCATTTTGCTGGCGCATGATGCCCTGCTGTGATCGAATCGCCTTCCAGCCATTCATCGGAACCTGGAATAACAACGGCGCGGGAATGTTGAGATGAGCGAACAGGCTGGCACCCGCCAAAAGGGCGTGCGCATCGAGCACCGCAGGTTCTGGTTCAGCTTTGGAGTGGAACGGCTGGGACTGGTTCCTCTCAAGGCACCTGTCCTGGCCGCTATCCTCATGGTTCTGGTTTCCATTGCTGCGATCCCCGGCATGCTCTCCATGTCGGTTGATGATTCCCTGAGCGAACTGTTTCGAACAAATACCGAAGAGTTCCGGCGTTACGAGGAAATCTCCACTCGGTTTCCGTCAAGCGAGTTCGATGTCCTGGTGGTCATTGAGAATGACGAGTTGCTGACCCCGGAAAATCTGGACGCAATGCGCAACGTCATCCTCGACCTTCAGTTGATACCCGGGCTGAACGGGCTCATTTCCATGTTTTCGGTACGTCAGGTGCCGGACGAGACGGGGTTTGCTGGATCGCTTTTCCCCGCGGAACTTCCCACAGGTGACGCGTTTGACGCACTCATGAAGCAAGTGCGCTCGAATGAAATCATTCAGGGCAAGCTGCTTTCAGAGGACGGTACTCTGGCGCTGGTTGTTCTTTCCCTGGACAAGACGAAGGTCCTCGATATCGGGTTGGACAAGACGATCGCAGAGATCGAGCAGGTCGTCGCCGAGGCGCTAGAAACCACAAATCTGAGGGCGCAGCTCGCAGGCGCCCCTGTTATGCAGCTTGAGATACGCAATGCGGTCCAACGCGACCGGCTTCTTTATAACGGCCTCGGGTTTCTGATTGGAGCGATTATTGCCTACATCTTTTTTGGCAGTTTCACTCACATGCTCATAGCTGTCGCCGGCCCTGCTGCAGGTGTTCTGTGGTCGTTGGGCGCCATCGGCTATCTCGGATTCAAGTTGAACCTGTTTGTGAACGTCATTACGCCGCTCATCATCGTCAACGGTTTCTCCGATTCGATGCATCTGGTGTTCAACATTCGGCGTGAAATCATGAACGGTGCGGGCCGGCTTGAGGCGGCAAAGCGCGCTGTGATTGCTGTTGCGCCGGCATGTTTTCTCACAGCCCTTACAGCGGCAATAGCGCTTGGCTCGTTTATCTTCGCCAAGTCGGCGCTCATTCGCACCTTCGGCGGTGCATCAACCCTTGCCGTCATCGTTGCCTACATTGCCGTGGTGATGGTGGTCCCGACGCTCGCGGCAATATTGCTGCCACGGGAAACGGCGACCAAAAAAGAGGACGGCAAATCAGATGCGCCAATGCAATTCCTGGCGCGTGTGTCCGAGGCCATGTTCCGCCATCTCGGCAAATATCCCGCGCCTTACGTTGTCGCCGGCATCGTGCTTGTGGGGCTGATGGGGGCAGCCTACGCCAATCTGCAGCCCCACTACCGTCTGGCCGATCAGGTGCCTGACCAGGAGCAAGCGCTTCTTGCAAACAGCCGGCTGGATGAAAAACTCACCGGCGCCAGTCCGGTGCATGTCATGGTTGAGTGGGATGATGATCGCTCAATCTATGACCAGAGCGTGCTGGACGTCATTGCCGCGGTCGACAAGGTCGTCGGCAAGCAGGCCGGCGTCGGCAATGTCTGGTCGGTTGAAACCCTGAGGCAATGGCTGAAGAAAGCCGGTGATCCAAGCGTTGAAACGCTAAAGAAGTATATCGACCTGCTTCCAGAACATCTGGTGCGCCGGTTTATTGCCGTTGATGGAAAGGCGATCGTCGTCTCGGGCCGGCTTCCGGATGTGGATGCGAGCGAAATCCTGCCCGTCGTGGATCAGCTCGACAAGGCGCTGGAACCGGTTCGAAAAGCCCATCCGGGTTTTGAGCTTTTCGTGACCGGGTTGCCCGCAATTGCGGCGCGCAACAGCGCCCAGATGATTTGGGAACTCAATATTGGGTTGGTCAGCGATATCATCGTGGTCGTGGCATTCCTGGGACTTGCATTCCGCTCTTTGTTTGCAAGCATTGTTAGTATCCTGCCGAGCCTGCTCCCTATTGTCGGCACCGGTGCGCTGCTTTGGGCAACTGGCGACGGGCTGCATTTTGCCAGCATGATCGCTTTGACAGTTGCGTTTGGCCTTGCCCTGGACAGTACGATCCACTTTCTCAACCGCTATTCGATTGAGGAGACGGATGACAAGGGGACCGTGCGCCCGACCCGCGATGCACTTGCGCGCACGGCAAGGATCATCGGGCCGGTGCTGATCCTGACAACAATGGTGCTGGCGCTGGGCCTCGGCGTTACGATCTTCTCTGATCTTCCTTCGCTCAGGGTGTTTGGCCAGTTGAGCGGTGCGACCCTTTTTGCTGCGCTCCTGGCACAACTGGTTGTTCTGCCGGCATCCATTGCGCTCTTCAGGCGCTACTGGCCGGCGCCCCAACGCAAAGGTGGATAGAAATTGCGCGCTCTATTGCTTCAGGCTGCGGATATACGCAACGAGATCGGTGATTTCATTCCGCGTCAGGTTGAAATTCGGCATGAGAGGATGCGGGTCGAGCAGAAAGAACGACAGGCGGTTTAGCTCTTCATCCGGCCGTTTGGCGATAGACCCGAATGGTGGTGCTTTTGCACTGGCATGGGTCTGATCCTGTGAGACGAGATGGCAGGAAGAGCACCATTTTTCAGCCAGCACCTTGCCACTCGCTGCTTCATTGAGAGCGCTTGCGGTGTCCACAGTGACAGCAAACGCAATGGCCCAGCACATGATCGCTACAGATGATTTCCAACTCATTCCGGAATAAACCCCCACCGGTTGCAAAGCCCCATACTGAGGCAGTCTGGCGCGGAGGGTAACGTCTTTTATTGACGCAGATCAATGAGAGCTGAGGGCGACTATGCGAGGTGTTGTTCTCAATTGAAATTGGATCGTCCGTTTTATGATGAAGGAAGGCAGCCAACAGGATTTTTCGCCCGATGGACTGCTCACCCAGATCGAGAGGGAGCATCTGGCCGAGCGAAGTCTCTGCGATGTCCTTGAGTTGATCGCAGATGATTTGCTGGGTCCACTTGATTTGACGCTAACAAGGAGAAGCGTCACCGGGCTCAGGCGTTGCGTGAAGCGGCATCGGATTCTTGAAGAAGGTTACTTCTACCCGGTGCTGACCAACCGACTCCGCCGGGGTGAACTGGACGCAGACCTGCTGGAGCAAATCAGGGGCGAACACGCATCCGATCAAAGCCTTGCCTATGACACCGCCGATCAGCTTGAGCGGGCCCTTGCTCGTGGCCGGGCGGAAAACCCGGAAATGCTGGGATATATGCTGCACGGGTTTTTTGAGTGCCGCCGCCGTCATATAGCCTGGGAGGATGCCGTCGTTCTGCCCTTGGCAAAGTCGCGGTTCTCACCGGAGGATTACCGCGCGTTTTCAGTTGAGGAATTTGAGCAAACGCTTGGTTTGGAGCGGTAAGAAAAACAAAGATGCTAGCTGCTGGCGAGCTGTTCAAGGGCCGCCAGGTCGGGAACAATGATCTCCCGATTGTCGACCAGCTCGATAATTCCCGCCTTCTTAAGATTTGTCATTTGCCGGCTCACTGTTTCCAGAGTGAGACCAAGATAGTCGCCGAGATCCGCTCGAGTCAGCGGCAACGAGAAGCGGGAAAAATTGATTTCGGGCGTATGCGCACATCCGATGTTGGGCGCGCGTTGGGCAATCATCAGCAGCAAGCTTGCAACCCGTTCTTTCGCCGTCTTGCGTCCCAGGAGCAGCATCCATTCGCGTGCGCTGTCCAGCTCATCCAGCGTGTTCTCGAATAACCGATGCTCCAGACCGGGGTAACGCCGCAACATGACTTCGAAACCATCTTTGGGGAAGGCGCACAACTCGACATCTGTCGCAGCTTCGGCAAAGTAAGGAGATTCTTTAGCGTAGATGCGCCCCATGAAATCCGGCGGGAACTGCAGGCCTACAATCTGCTGTCGTCCGTCCGCGAGCGTCTTGGTCAATTTCACGACACCGTTGAGGATATTAGCAAACACGATATCAGTGTCAGCAGCAATCACCTGTCCTGCCGGAATGCTGCGGTGGCGCGCAATATGATTGAAATCCTTGAGTTCAGCTTCGGACAACACCGAGCAAATCGCCTTGTGCCGAACCACACAGACATCGCACTTTGCAGGTACTTCAAATGACATATCACTCGCCATAACGCGGCTCGATCTCCGTTGCCCAAGCCAACAGTCTATCATGTAAAATGATCGACAGGGCTAGTCGCACGCTGTCCACCCCGTTTGATGCGTGGCGAACCCGGCAATGGCGCAAAACCGCGAGGGGATAGCTCATCAAATAGCCAGGATAAAGAGCGAAGCCAGCTTGCTGTACCGGGCTTAGGCACCCGGACGGTTCAACTGGAGCGAGCCCGGCTCAGTAGCAAACCCGCGCTTTCGCGTAGCAACGATGATGCGGCAACACATAATCGATATCCCAGGGCGCGCATGTGGTGCTGACCTTGCCGACCCGCACCTTCTTGATCCCCTTTTTTTCCTGCCACATTTCAATCGAGTACATCAGTTTCTTGGTCGCGGCTGTTTTCGCACCGCCATCCAGGTTGAACAAATCGGTGCCGTTGTGGCTTTCCCGGAATGTATAGCAGCGCGCTTGCGCCGGTGTTGCAATGGTGGCAATGCACGCCAACACGATTGCTACTGCAAAACATTTTGAAATAACTGAGAAAACTCCTACTGAACACATGATTCTGGCCCCGTTCCCGCAAAATTTGACCGTGAGTTTATTATAATTCGGGCGGAACTGATCGCCATATCAGCCTGGATTTTGCAAAAGATGTTTTTAGCAACATGTGGCCGTCTAGACACACTCATTGTGCGAATTTGCTGGCGGCACGAGCCTGCTCACCGCAGTTGCGCGCATTTCTTGCAGTTTTACGCCTATGCGCACGGCATCCCATGCGCGGTATTTTTCCCACAGTCGAAAGAAATATGAACGGTTCCAGACCAGCGGCACTGGGCGACTCGCTACTGTCTGGTAGCCTAAAGAAAAAACGAACCCGTGTTTGCTGGTTTGAGCAGGGCAGTTGGCCATCTCGACAAGTCTTGCAAGCGTGCAAACCGAATGGTTAAGCATTGCAATTCGGATGGGCGAGTGCGTCAGGGTGTGAGGGGCATACAGCGGAATTTGGCTGGCGCCGCGAGGCGATCTGTTCCTGGCTGCACGCGCGGCGTTCAATTAATTTCAGAATCCACAAATACAGTTTTTCGGCAGGCGTTATGCAATTGCGCCTCTCTTGTCCTGGCGATGGTGGCTTCGTTGTTGTCATGGCAACCCGTGCTGGCGCAAGCCCTCCCGCCAACGATTGAGCTGACCAAGACGTTCATAAATGACCCGGTTGATGCCGGTGACACGGTGACGTTGGAATTCCGGATTACCAATCAGGGTGCACAAGGTGTCAACAGCCTTACATTCACCGATGATCTGGACGCGACCCTGTCTGGGCTGCGGGCAGTCGGCCTTCCGGCAAACAACGTATGCGGTGCCGGCTCGCAGATTTCCGGCACATCATTGCTGACGTTTACAGGCGGTCTTCTCCCCGTTGCCGGAGACTCTTGTGTTTTTTCCGTGACCTTGCAAGTGCCGGAATCGGCTCCGGTCGGCACATTCACAAACACGACGAGCCAAATCACCGGACTCGACAATGATGTCGAGCCTGTCTTCGGGAATGCCGCGACGGATGACCTTGAGGTGACGGTTCCGGACGTTGCCGATCCGACACCGGACGTTGTCAAAAATTTCCTCAGCCGTCGCGCGCGCCTGATCACAGTCGAAGATCCGCTTCTGACGCCGCATCTGAACGGCTCGGGCCCACAGGGCGGTGGGCCGGTAAACGTGACCGCGCTTGAGCGGGCTGGTGGCAGGCAGGTGGCTTTTTCGACAAGCCTGTCGCAGATGGCGCGTGCCGGTGCGGAAGACGCAAAACAACACCCGGGGGTAATGGCGCTTGGCTATTCCAAGAGTCTGGGCCGACCGGTCGAGGAAGAGCATCCCTTCAATATATGGATACGCGGCGCGTTCACATCATTCGAGGATGATGTCGGCAATGCCAATCAGGATGGCGATTTCGGGTATCTCTACATCGGCGGCGAATACAAGGTCAGGCCGAACCTTCTCGTCGGCATGATTGCGCAGTTCGACTGGATTGATGGAGACAACAATCGCACCAATGTCGGTGCAGAGGGCGAAGGCTGGATGGTCGGCCCCTACATCGTCGGCAAGCTTGGCCAGAATATCTATTTCCAGGCCCGGGCCGCATGGGGTGAGTCCGACAATGACGTGACCCCGCTCGGCACCTACACGGACAGCTTCGATTCCGAGCGCTGGCTGGTCAGTGGCAAGGTCGAGGGGCGTTTCCAAAGGGGGCCATGGCGCGTCAGTCCCATCGCCGGCATCATCTTTTTCGAGGATGAATCCGATCGATATGTCGATACGCTCGGCGTTACGATCGCCAGTCAGACTGCGTCCATCGGAGAGTTCAGCTTCGGACCCCAGATCGCCCATGGCCGGCAGGTGCGCGACGACCTCTATATGGAAGTCTTTGGCGAGGTGACTGGTATTTGGGAATTTGATAACGACAACCGGGTCATTAACGGAATTGCGTTTGGCGTGGACGATGCGCGGGCCAAGTTAACCGGTGGCGTCATCCTCAAGAACGGCAATGGTATGAAATTTCAGGCCTCGGCGTTCGCCGATGGTCTTGGCGCGGATGACTATGATGCCTATGGCGGCACCGTTCGATTGCGGGTGCCACTAAACTAGCGCGCACTCCTGTCTCACTCCTTCAGACTCACGATATAAGCAATAACGTCGTTCAGTTCGTCTGGCGCGGGCACGATATGGGGCATGCTCTCATGTTCGCTCTGCATCCATGCGCCCAGAGCCATGGCGGACATGCCGGGCCGGTTGGCGATTTCCTTGAAACTTTTCACGCCGGGCATCGGTGACAGACCAACCTCCGGCGTCACCAGATGACATTCCGCGCACACCTTGTCGGCATAGGCGCGGCCCTGTTCCGGGATGCCCTGTTCCTGCGCCGCTGCGCTTGTGGACACAAGGGCCAGCACTATCGCAAACAATGATCTCGACATCATGGGCGGTACTCCTGATTTCATTCATTGGTATCGAGAATGGGTGCGCGCTCCTTGCGCGTCCTTGATCTGGCGCAAGCGGCTGCGCGGCGTTGCGGCCTGTGAACCGAAGTGGCAAGATCGCCGCCCGACCCGCATCCGCAAGGTGTGCAGGTACAGAAGTGCGATGCCGGAGACCTGAGTAGATGGTGGCCCCCCCGATCCGAAGTTCCCAATCGGACGTGCTTCAGAAAATGTTCGAGGACGCGGTCGCGATGCAGCGGCAGGGCAACCACAAGGGTGCAATCAAGCGATTCAAACGCGTCCTCAAGCAGGCGCCCGACCAGCCCCAGGTGCTGAATATGTGCGCGCTGTCACTGGTTGAAACCGGTGATATGCGCAACGCCGGAAAACTTCTCGAAAAGGCGCTGAAGAGCAATCCGGACAATGCGGAGGGTTGGGCCAATTTTGGCGTGTTTCTGCAGAAGAACGGTAAGCTCTCCGCAGCCGTTGATGCGTATGATCGTTTCCGCACGCTCAGCCCCGATACACCTGCAGGCCATCTCAAGTTTGCAGACGCGTGTCACGAGCTCGAACGATATGCTGACGCGCGTGCGGCCTATGAAGTGGCACTCGCCATCAATCCTGACGACCCGGAAGCCTGGCATCATCTTTCCCGGGTCTGCATGTTTGAGGGCGACTGGGACCGTGCCCTTGAGGCCGCAGACTATTCGCTGGCCAGGGACCCCGGCAACACACAGCTCCTGTCGTTTAAATCGGTTGCCTTCGCCGAGCTCGGTCAGAAAGGAGAATCTGAAAGCCTCGTCGATTTCGATCGCCTCATCGCTGTGAAGGACTTCTCCGCGCCGGACGGCTACGCGGATATGAAAGCCTTCAACGAGGCGCTATGTGCCCACAGCCTTGCTCATCCGAGCCTTGTCTTTGAACCGGAGGGGAAATCGACCCGCCACGGTCACCAAACCACCAACCTTGCCGAGGGGGACCAGGGTCCCATGGCGCCGCTTCTAAAGATGATTGATGCGGCGGCGCATGACTATCAGGCGACGCATGCCATCGATCCAGCCCATCCCTTCCTGGCCCAGCGGCCCGAGCGTTGGGACTGCTATATCTGGGCGACGGTGCTCGATTCCCAGGGGCATCAGGCTGCCCACCTTCACCCATCGGGCTGGTTAAGCGGCGTGTACTACCCCAAGGTGCCGGATGTCATCGGGTCAGACCCGGACGGTCAGCCGGGATGGATAGAGTTCGGCCGTGCCGAACCATATCCGGAGGCAAAGGCCGAACATCCGGTGAAGACCTATCAGCCGCGCGAGGGCATGGTTGTCCTGTTTCCTTCATATTTCTATCACCGGACCATTCCATTCGAGGCAGACCAACAGCGCATTTCCATCGCCTTCGATCTCATACCGGTCAAATGACTGCGGCTCAGAGCGGCGGTCTCCTGTCTGCCCAGGGCCGCGCCTCTTCGATGGCCGCGGAAGCAGCAAAGACATCTTCCTCGCGCAGGGCTTTTCCGACGATCTGCAAGCCCACCGGCAAACCGTCCTGGGTGAACCCGGCGGGCACCGTGGCTGCGGGCGTGCCTGTCAGGTTGAAGGGATAGTTGTAGCGGACCCATCCGACGATATCGGCATGCGGGTCCTGTGGTGGCGTATCGAGCCCCGCATCGAAAGCCGGCACAGGCAGGGTCGGCGAGAGCAGCAGGTCATAGTCTTCGAAAAACACGCGCATGCGTTCGCGGAAATCATAGCGCTCAAAGACCTTGGTGTAGTAGTCGGCAATCGGCATTTGCAGCGCCGTCTGCAGGGCCTTCGCCACGGCCGGATCGAGGATGCCGGGGTCGCTTTCGAGCACATCCCTCAGCCGCCCGCCGACGCCCGCGTAAAACTCCGCCATCCAGATATCTTCGGGATCATTCTCCATTACGGTTTCGATGAGCTCGACCTCGCAACCTTGCGCCTCCAGCGCCTTCACCGCCTCCTCGCACAGTTTTACGACCTCCGCATCCGGGTTCGCATAGCCGAGCGTGGGGGACCAGGCAGCCCGCATGCCCTTAACGGGCCTGTCGCAGGCAGCAAGGAAATCGGGGACGGGTCCCGAAACGGCAAAGGGATCGCGCGCATCGAACCCGGAAATCGCGCCGAGCAAAAGCGCTGCGTCCCGCACCGTTCGAGACATCGGGCCTATATGGGCAAGCGTCGTGGTTGCCGAAGCCGGGAAAGCCGGTATGCGCGCAAATTGCGGCTTGATGGCGAACAGCCCGGCAAACGAACCGGGGATGCGCACCGACCCTCCGCCATCGGTGCCCAGGCCAAAGGGGGTCACGCCCGCGGCAATGCTGGCGGCCGCACCCCCACTTGACCCGCCGGGGGTCTTGGCAAGGTTCCAGGGGTTGCGGGTGATGCCGGTCAGCGGGCTGTCGCCGACGGCCTTGCAGCCGAACTCGCTGGTGGTGGTCTTGCCGACGATGCACGCGCCCGCCGCCCGCAACCGTTCAACCGACGGTGCGTCGGCTGCGGCGATATTGTCGGCCATGGTGCGCGAACCGAATGTGCATTTGACCCCGCCCATGGTGATGAGGTCCTTCACGGAGACCGGCAGTCCATGCAGGCCGCCAAACTCCTCGCCCTTCATGACTGCCGCTTCTGCGGTCCGCGCGGCCTCGAGCGCCACATTCTCGGTCAGTGTCACGAAAGCGTTGAGATCGTCTTCGACCGCGTGCAGGCGCTTGAGTGCTGCCTGCGTCGCCTCGACCGGCGATACCTCTTTTTCGGTGATGCAACGCTTGAGTTCAACCGCACTCATCCAGGCCAGTTCGTCGGCCATTGGTTCCCCCTGATCCCTCAACTCATGCTCCACTCACCCTAGCGCTTGCAGGCGTCTATGCGCCAGCACGGCGACCGCAATCGGGATACTCATTCCAGCCTTCGGCATCGGGGGTCCGCTCTTGGTTTCACTTAAACCTTTTTACGCGGATGGTACGTGTGCGGATCACAGGGAGCTTCCGTTGATTGGGTGCCAAGCGGAGCCCTCGTTGAGCGAGGAGTCCGGGATCGACATGCACTCGCCTCACTCCCTCTTCCTCGTGAACGGCACGAAGCGCACGAGGCCGTGGTGCTGCGTGGTGGTCTTGTTTGCTGAGGTCTTTTCGATGACCGTGAGTTTTTGCGTGGCGCCACGGGGTCCGACCGGCATCACGAGCCGCCCGCCTACCTTGAGCTGTTCGATGAGCGGTGGTGGAACATGGCCAAGTGCCGCGGTCACAACAACAGCGTCGAACGGTCCGCAGTCGGGCCACCCTTTGTAGCCGTCGCCGACGCGCACGCGCACATTCGAGTATCCCAGCCGCTTGAGCAGAACCGTCGCCTCCTCGCCCAGCGGCGCCACGATCTCGATGGTGCAGACCTGCTTCACAAGCCGCGCCAGAATGGCGGCCTGGTAGCCCGAGCCCGTGCCGATTTCGAGCACGGTATCGTTTGCGTCCACTCGCGCGAGGTGGGTCATCAGCGCGACAATGAAGGGCTGGGATATTGTCTGGCCGTGGCCGATGGGCAGGGGCCGGTCCGCATAGGCGCGCGCGCGGACGGGCTCGGGCACGAACAGGTGGCGCTTTGTGGCCGCCATGGCGTCGAGCACGGTTTCGGAAATGCCATCCGGTCCCACCATGTCCTGATCCGTGCGGCCATAGGCCCTGATGGTCTCGACCATGGCCATTCGCTCAGCACTGCGATCTGACGTGTCCGCCGACGCGCCCGGCGTGGCGGCAAGCAAGGCAAGGGTGAGAAGGAGGCGAATTCGCATGGGACAAGTCTGCGAATAGATGGGGGAGGCGTCAATGGGGCGGCTTGGCGCATTTTCCACACACAGGAGCCCCATGCGGCAAAAAAACCCAGCAGAACACGCAATTCCCGGTTGGTAGGGTCGGCGAATCACACTCCTATACTGTCCGTGCGCTGACAGATGCAGATGGGGGTGGGGATGAAACGCAGATCAGGATTTCGATACGCAGTTCTTGCCGCCGTTGTTATCGCGGCGACACTCTTCATCAGCCCGCACAACGCCTCTGCCGTCGATTATATCGTCAACTATGACAAGCGCCTGCCGAACGGCAAGATATGCCGCGTGATCCTGGGCGAGACCCATTGGCATGTTGGCAATGCCGCTGATCGCAGCAAATCCAGGTCTCAGCGCAAAGCCATAAAAGACTGGTCGGGCTTCGTCGTCTTTGAATATGGGCGCAGATACGGGCGCTGGTCCGTCGCGAACAAAAGATCGATGCGCTGTGAGCATGATGGAGACAAGAATGTCTGGCGCTGCCGGGCCGAAGCCCAACCCTGCAGGCGCTAACGCACCTTTTGCAAGTTTTGTTGGCAGGATACGCATCGCGACATGAGTAACGGAATTGATATTCGCGCAAGTCTGCCAACGGACAGGGAGGCACTTGAGGTTCTATATCCCGCAGCGTTTCCCGATGAGGACTTAATTCCGCTCTTACGCGCACTGTTGGATGAGGAAGACGGTGTTTTCTCGTTTGTCGCGATCAGTGATGGGAAGTTGGTCGGTCATATCGCATTGACGATGTGTGGTATCGCAGGACGCAGCGAGAAAGTTGGCCTCTTGGGACCGCTCGCCGTCAGCCCCCACTTTCAAAGACAGGGTATCGGCGGCGCACTCATCCAGGAAGGCTTAGACCATCTGAAGAGCGAGGGAGCGACACAGGCTCATGTGCTTGGCGACCCAGCTTATTATGGCCGCTTCGGCTTCGAGCCCGACAGCAATGTTTCACCACCATATGACTTGCCACAGGAATGGAAAACCGCGTGGCAATCCATCAGCCTGCATGGCGTAAAGCCTGATTTTGATGGCACGCTATCTGTGCCAAAACCATGGCGCCAACCAACTCTTTGGGCGCCATGATGTGCGGCTCGTGCACCGATTTTGTCTCGGTTTTCGAACCTGAGCCTAGTCCCCGTCCATCCGGAGCGCGGCAATAAACGCTTCCTGCGGGATGTCGACCTTGCCGAACTGGCGCATGCGTTTCTTGCCGGCCTTCTGCTTGTCGAGGAGCTTGCGTTTGCGGGTCACGTCGCCGCCATAGCACTTCGCCGTCACATCCTTGCGCAGCGCGCCGATGGTTTCCCGCGCAATGACCTTGCCGCCCAAGGCCGCCTGGATCGGGATCTTGAACATGTGCCGGGGGATCAGATCCTTCAGGCGTTCGCAGAGTGCGCGCCCGCGTGATTCTGCGCGATCCCGATGTACGACCATGGAAAGCGCGTCCACCGGCTCGCCATTGACGAGGATCGACATGCGCACCAGATCGCCCTGTTCATAGCCAGTGAGCGTATAGTCGAATGAGGCGTAGCCGCGCGAGACCGATTTCAGCCGGTCGTAGAAATCGAACACAACCTCGTTGAGGGGAAGCTCGTAGACGGCCATGGCGCGGGAGCCCGCATAGGTGAGTTCCTTCTGCCTCCCGCGCCGGTCCTCGCACAGCTTCAGCACCGCACCCAGATATTCATCCGGCACGAGGATCGTGGCTGTAATCCACGGCTCCTCCATATGGTCGATCTTGACCGGATCGGGCATGTCGGCGGGATTATGGAGTTCGCTGTCCGTGCCGTCGGTCAGGTGCAGCTTGTAGATGACGGAAGGAGCGGTGGTGACGAGGTCGATGTCGAACTCGCGCTCCAGCCGTTCTCGGATGATTTCAAGGTGCAGCAGGCCTAAAAACCCGCAGCGGAAGCCGAAGCCGAGCGCTGCGGATGTCTCCATTTCGAAAGTGAAGCTCGCATCGTTAAGGCGAAGCCGCGCCACCGCCTCGCGCAAATCTTCAAAATCCGCTGCATCCGCCGGGAACAGACCGCAGAAAACCACCGGCTGCGCGGGTTGGAAGCCGGGCAGGGCCTGTGCGCAGGGGCGCTTCTCATCCGTAACCGTGTCGCCGACGCGGGTATCGGCTGCTTCCTTGATCGCGCCGGTAACAAACCCGATTTCACCGGCGGACAGCACACCGGTCATCTCCTGTTTGGGGCGAAAGATGCCGACCCGGTCGATGAGGTGCGTTGCCCCCGTAGACATCAGCTTGACCTT
>DEIT01000089.1:0-17867 GCA_002352635.1 Hyphomicrobiaceae bacterium UBA2767
GACGCGGGCCCGCAGAGAGCGCGGAGCTAAAATCGTTGTCGTGGATGTTTACGACAACCCGACCATGAAACAGGCGGATATTCGCGTGATCGTGCGGCCGGGAAGCGATGGCGCACTCGCCTGCGCGATCATGCATGTGCTGTTTCGCGATGGCTATGCGGATCGAGAGTTTCTTGAAAAATCAACGGATTGTCCGCAGGAGTTCGAAGAACACCTTAAGAGCCGCACCCCTGAGTGGGCGAGCCAGATCACCGGGCTTGAGCCTTCTGAAATCGAAGCTTTCGCAAAACTGATCGGCGAAACGCCGCGCAGCTTTTTTCGATTGGGATATGGCTTTGCCCGTTCACGCAACGGATCGGTCAACATGCACGCGGTGAGTTGTATTCCCACCGTAACCGGCGCATGGGCGAATGAAGGGGGCGGTGCATTCTATTCAAACAAGGATATTTACCACTGGGACAAGACCATGATCGAAGGCCTCGATGTGGTCGATCCTTCGGTGCGCGCGCTGGATCAGTCCCGCGTAGGGCCAATACTGACAGGCGACCCCCTCGATATTGGCGATGGTCCGCCGGTTGCAGCGATGATTGTCCAGAACATGAATCCGGTCGCCGTTGCGCCTGAACAGCGCAAGGTCAAGAAGGGCTTCGCGCGCGAAGATTTGTTCGTATGCGTGCACGAGCAGTTCATGACCGAGACAGCCGAGTTGGCGGATATTGTGCTGCCGGCGACGATGTTTCTGGAGCACGACGATGTCTATCAGGGAGGCGGCCACCAGCATATTCTGCTTGGACCAAAACTGGTGGAAGCGCCCGGTGAATGCCGCTCAAACCACGCCGTAATCTGCGAACTGGCCCGGCTGGTTGGCGCGGAGCATCCCGGTTTCGATATGTCTGAGCGTGAAATCATTGACCACACGCTGCAAGTGTCAGGCTGGGGGACGATTGAGGAACTCGAAGCGAACAAGTGGATCGACTGCCAGCCGGATTTCGAGACGTCACATTTCCGCAATGGATTCGGCTGGCCGGACGGGAAATTCCGCTTCAAACCCCGCTGGATGGACGATCCAATTTCGACAATCGGGTTTATGGGGCCGGCGCATACCCTTCCCGAATTTCCCGATTACTGGCAGGTGACCAGGGAGGCGGACGAGACACATCCATTCCGGCTGGTGACGGCGCCGGCGCGCAACTATCTCAATTCCAGCTTTACCGAGACACCGACATCTGCCGCAAAGGAAGGCAAACCCGCCGCCATGATCCATACCGATGACATGCACGGCCTCGGCCTGTCTGATGGCGACCGCATCGAGATGGGCAACGAACACGGGGAGATCAAACTGACCGCACGCACATTCGCTGGGCTCCAGCGCGGTGTTGTAATCGTTGAGGCCATCCCGAAGAACCACAGATTTGAAGGTGGCGAGGGGATCAACACACTAACAGGTGCGGATGCGCCGGCACCTTTTGGCGGCGGCGCATTCCATGACAATCATGTATGGATACGGTCCAGTTAGAAGACCCCAATTGTCCAGGGAGGAACAACCGCTATGAGCGACAAAGTCGTCTACTACAACCCGCCCAAAGCACGGAAACTGACCAGCCTCTACTCACACGTTGCAAAGGTGAAGGCCGGGGAGTTGGCGTTTCTTGCCGGACAGGTGGCTGACGAGGGTGGAAATTTCGAAGCCCAGTACAAACAGGTCTTTGGATCCATCGGCGTGATCCTTGAAGACCTTGGAGCCGACTTCAACGCGATTGCCAAGCTTACGACCTATGTCGTTGGTGCGGAGCATGTTCTGATGTTCCAGGATGTGCGCGATGCGCTGTTCCCGACGCTGTTTGAAGGCCCGCTTTATCCGCCCAACACGTTGCTTGTGGTTGAACGGCTGGGCGATCCGGACTGGCTGGTTGAGGTCGAGGCCGTCGTGCGCATGCCAGACTGAGAAACAGCTTCCTCCAGAAAGACAAGAACACTCCCGGAAAATACAAGATGGTGAAACCTAAGGTGGTCGTGTGGCGGCCCATGTATGATCAGATCGGCCACCAGCTCTTCGAAGAAGCCGGCGCTGAACTCGTTGTCGTGGACTCAACCGACGCGCAAGCCGTCATGGCCGAGCTGCCTGATGCCAAGGCCATCTGGGTCAGGACACCGGAACGCATTACCGCAGATATGATGGACGCCGCCCCCGAACTCGTCGTTATTTCGACGTCCGGTTTCGGCACCGACAATGTGGACATTCCTGCCGCCACGGAGCGGGGCATCCTTGTTGTGAACAATCTCGGTTTCGGGCGGAAGCCTGTTTCCGAACACACGATCATGCTGCTGCTTGGTGTGATGAACCGGCTGACCTGGGCAGACGGATCAACGCGCGATGCCTCAGGCTGGGCGGGGCGAACCAATGTCAGCTTCCGCGAACTTGAAGGTTCATCTGTCGGCATTATCGGTATTGGATACATCGGCGCTGAACTCGCCCGGAAACTGAATGTGGGTTTTCGCTGCCGGGTGCTCGGTTACGACCCATACGTCAACAAGCGCATACCTCTGACGGCTGGAGTGCAAATGATCGAGCACCTCGATGATCTGCTGAAAGAGGTCAGCGTGCTTTGTATTTGTGCGGAGTTGACCGATGAGACGCGCAACATGATTTCAAGGAGAGAGCTGGCCCTGTTGCCCAAAGGCTCGGTGGTCGTGAACACAGCGCGTGGGCAAATTCTTGATCTCGATGCGCTCGCGGATGGGCTTGCGTCAGGACATATTTTCGGCGCCGGCATCGATACGACATATCCTGAACCGCTGCCGTCCTCACATCCGCTTTACGAGCAGGACAATGTGATCTTCACGCCCCATACGGCCGGGCTAACAACCGAGACGGCGACGGACCAAACGCGCTTTTCAGTTTCTCAGGTTATGGCGGTTCTGGATGGCGGCGAACCGACCTTTCCGGTCAACCCGCAAGCGTGGGATGGAAAGGTTTCGCGACAGCCAAAGTGACGCGACCGGAATATCGACTAGCTGAGTTCTCTGATCCGGAAAGGCAACCCGCCCTTGGGGCAGAGCGTAACGGTCGACTGGATCTTGGCCGGCACGTCGCCCACATATTCCGGCTGGAAGCGCCTGAGTAGCGTGACCAGTGCCAGCATGTTTTCGATCTGTGACAGAGCGCCACCGATGCAGGAGCGTTTGCCCGCAGCGAAGGGCAGGTAGGAATATTTGGTGCGCTTCTTCATGCGTTCCGGAGAAAACCGCTCGGGCCGGAACTCTTCCGGGTCGTTCCAGTATTTCGGGCTGTGATGGGCTAGGTAGGTGCACATTACAATCTTGTCGCCCTCATGAACCTCGTGGCCCTCGATGACGTCATCACCAGCGGCAACGCGAATGAGCGCCCAGATCGGCGGATAAAGCCGCATGGTCTCCTGAATGACCTGCCGTGTGTAGGAAAGCTGCGCCACCTGGTCCCAGGTGGGCTCCTTGTCGCCGCAAATTTCGTTCGCTTCGGCGCGAATTTTGTCGGCAGCTTCAGGGTTTTGTGAAAGCAGATAGAGACACCACGCAAGGGTCAGCGCGGTGGTTTCCGTTCCGGCCCACAGATACTGCTTCATTTCATCGACCACCTGTTGGTGATCAAATTCCGGGAATTCGGGATCGGCTTCCGCTGCCAGAATCATGTTGAGCAGCGTTTTCTGGCGGTCATCAATGATCGGCGCGCCCAGCACAGCGTCTGGGACTTCGCCCCAGTGTTTCATTGCTTTTGCTGCGTCAGCGTCATTTACCTCGTCGAGTTCACCGGTGACCTTCTTCTGCCGGATTTCCTTGTGGTTCATGACGTCGGTGTAGGTCTTGACCATGCCAAATACGAAGTGCGGGTTGAACGGCATTTCACGGTCGAAAAGGGCCTTGCACACCATATCGGCGGCAAGCGTCCAGGTCTGTTCAACCATTTCTACCGTCTCGCCTGACTTGGCATAGTCGGCCCAGATTTTCGATTTGGTGCGGATCGCGTCCATCAGGAACGGGAAATACTCTTCAAACATCTGCGGGTGAAACGCAGCCTGTTGGGGTTTGCGGATTTTCTGCCACAAGGCTCCGTCAATGGTGATCATGCTTCTGCCGAACACCGGTCGCATGCCGTCGAAATATTTTGTGTAGTTGTCAGCGTTCTCAACCAGCACTCTTTTGAAGTGCTCAACATCGGAGAGCAGCACGATGCGCTGATTCTTCAGGTTTATCGGAATGATGCCGCCGTATTTTTCCGACAGATTCATAAGAATCTGCATCGGATTATCCTGGTTCATCAACGGTGTGAGCTTGAACCAGATGCTCTGCTCATCGCCGAGTCCGTGTGAATGGGAATATGCGACTGTCATTGGGTGCCCCTGAATGGTGTCAGGTCTGCCATTCCTGTGCCCGATCGTGCGGGTAAGATCATCTTCTCAAGTATCCGGTTTCGCCAGTATTTCGGCGACTCTGTCTAGTAGCACCGGTAGTTCGTTAAATCCACAGAAGCTATGGTGTTAGGGTTAGCGTGCTGCACTGCATCATGGCGATGCGGCCTAATGACGCCTCACTCGTACCAGGGCGAGATATAGGCGCCATGCAACGCAGGGCGATTTTTGAAGATGATGTGGTCGTTTTCAACCCTCGCATCGCCGGACGCCACGAGTTTCAGGGCTAACGGGTAGAGCTTGTGTTCGGCCTCGAGCACGCGCGCGGCCAGTTCATCGGGCGTATCCTCCGGCAACACGGGAACTGCAGCCTGCGCAATGATGGGACCTGAGTCCATTTCAGTGCGCACAAAATGGACCGTGCAGCCGCTCAATCTGACACCGGCCTCAATTGCCCGTTCATGGGTGTGTAGTCCCTTGAATGCAGGAAGCAGGGAAGGGTGAATGTTGAGCTGCCGGTCGCGCCAAGCCTCGACGAAGCCGTCAGTCAGCAGCCGCATGAAGCCTGCATTGCAAATGAGATCGACATTGGCGTCGCGCAAAGCAGCATCGAGTTCGGTTTCGAACGCCTCGCGTGACGGATATGCTTTGTGGTCGATTGCTTTGGTGGATATGCCGGATTTGTCCGCAATTTCCAATCCTGGCGCATCGGGAACGTTCGAGATTACCTGAATGATTTCAGCCGGATAACCCGGATTTCTGCACGCCTCTATGAGCGACGCCATATTGCTGCCGCGTCCGGAAATCAGTACGCCGACGCGCTTGGCATTGCTCATGATTGGGCGCCCAGTTTGCCGGTAAAGTGTACGGTTTGGCCGGTATTCTCTTCGATCTCGCCGAGCGGGAAGGCCTCTTCTCCAGCCGCATCGAGGCAGCCCAGAACGTCGTCGACACCTTTTCTTGCTGCGACAACCACCATGCCGACGCCGCAGTTGAACGTCCGCAGCAGTTCTTCTTCAGCGACCCCGCCTTCCTCCATGATCCAGCCAAACACGCCGGGTGCGGTGATGTTTCCAAGATCGATTCGTGCTCCAAGCCCATCCGGCAGGACCCTTGGCAGATTTTCGGGGAGCCCGCCTCCGGTGATATGCGCCAATGCCTTGACGGCTTCGGTGTCACCGATCGCCTTCAGCGCCGCCTTCACGTAAATGCGTGTCGGGGTCAGCAGGGCCTCGCCCAGGGATTTTGATGGTTCAAAAGATGCTGCGTCTTTCCAGCCAAGTTGGCGGGTCTCAACCAGTTTTCGAATGAGTGAAAATCCGTTGGAATGGATACCGGAGGAGGCGAGGCCAATCAGGACATCACCGGGCTCGATGTCATTGCGGGGCAGGAGTTCACCCCGTTCTGCCGCTCCAACCGCAAATCCTGCCAGGTCAAAATCATCATCCTTGTACATGCCAGGCATTTCAGCCGTTTCGCCGCCGATAAGAGCCGCGCCGGCCTGCTTGCAGCCTTCAGCAATCCCGGCAATGACCTGCTCGGCGGTCTTGGGATCGAGTTTTCCGCAGGCGAAATAATCCAGGAAAAACAATGGCTCAGCGCCTTGAACGATGAGATCGTTTACACACATCGCCACCAGGTCGATACCGACCGTATTATGAATTCCGGCTTCAACAGCAATCTTGAGCTTTGTACCGACGCCATCGTTGGCGGCAACCAGAACAGGGTCCTTGAACCCTGCGGCCTTAACATCGAACAGGCCACCAAATCCGCCAATAGCTCCCAGGACACCAGGACGCTTGGTCGACGCAGCCAGTGGGCCGATCGCCTTGACGAGGGTGTTGCCCGCATCGATGTCGACGCCCGCTTTTGCGTATGTGAGGCCTTCGTCTTTTTTTGCCATGTTGCGAAGTGCTATCAGATTTTCGGTGCACAAGGTATCGGTACAAATATGCCTTGTCGCGCTCTTCATCTCCGCGAATTGGCAAAGCGTCAAGCGGCATGGAAGCGATTGCCATGGTTGTCAACAGACAGCCCGCGGGCAGAGTGAGACAAATTCGACATTTAATTGACCGATTGTGCCGTATATCTTGCGGCCATGAGACAGGCTTCCACAATGACCCATGCAGTTCGGCTGCTATCTCTTTGCGCCCTTCTCTTCTTTGCGTCGCAGAATGTGCGGGCACAGGACACCGATATCTATACCGTCGCCAAGCTGTCGGTGGACGTAAGAGCCAAGGATGCGGTGTCAGCCAAGAAACAAGCTCTTGAATCGGCTAAAAAACAGGCTCTGCGCATGGTGATGCAGCGGCTTGCGCCATTCAACAGTTTTGACAGCATGCCTGACGTCAAGCTCAAGACGATCGACGATATTCTTGAAGGCTACACCGTGCGCTCGGAGCGAAATTCGCCGACGCAGTATATTGCGACTCTCGATTTCGCATTTAGCCCCGAAGCCGTGCGCAAGCTGCTGTCGGACAAGGGCATCGCCATCAACGACCAGCAGACTGACCCTGTTGTTGTGCTGCCGATCTATGTTGAAAACGGTAAAATCAATCATACGGGCCGTGACCCGTGGCGGAGTGCCTGGAACGGGCTAGATTTGACCCATGCCATTGTTCCCGCGCGCCTCGCGCGCCCGTCGCCTTCCTTTACGATGGAAACATTGTCGGGACTTTTGGGAGGAAATGTGGAGGCTTATGTTTCCCTCCGCGACAAATACAAAGCGGATAAACTGGTCATCGCGATCGCGGAAAAGAGCGGAGACGGCAAGACCTTGACCACACGCCTTTTCGGCGTCGACCGGGCCGGTTCGGTATCGCTAACGCGCAATGATCCCATTCTCAAGCGTGATGTGAAAGAGAGCGCAAAGCAGGCGGCGGCAATCGCATTCGGGGTTATCGAGGGCCGCTGGAAGCTCGTGTTGGCGCCTGCCGGTGGCGACGGGCAGGGTGCCACGTTGAACGGGTTCAATGTTGTGGTGGAGTTCAGCGGTATGCGGGAGTGGCGGGATATTCGCGCACGACTCGTAAAAGTCCCAGGCGTCCAGGGTCTTGACGTCAACTCATTGTCAGCCCGCACGGCATCTGTGAAATTTCAGTTCCTGGGAGGTGCGGATCGCCTCTCTACGGCGCTTGTACCTCAAGGACTTGCGCTGTATGGCGGTGACGGATCTTGGATTCTGCGTAGCAATTGACCGCAGGGAAACTGCCCGGAACCGCTAGAGGTGTCGGGTTTTGCACGCTAGATTGGGTCAACGCTCTGTTTGACTCTTGAGGGAAACGGCGGGGGTTTGAGTTTGAACATACCCAATATCATAACCGTGTTCCGGATATTTCTGGTGCCGCTGGTGGTCTGGCTCATGCTGGACGGTCGCATGCAGGCAGCGTTTCTTTTGTTCCTCCTTGCCGGCATTTCCGATGGACTTGATGGCTATCTCGCCAAACGTTACGGCTGGCAGACTGAGCTTGGCGCCTATTTGGATCCGCTGGCGGACAAGGCCCTGTTGGTCAGTATTTATGTGGTGCTCGGCCTGTTCTCGCATGTGCCTGTTTGGCTGGTGCTTGCTGTGGTAAGCCGCGACATTCTTATTGTCGGTGCCATCCTGCTTTCATGGATGCTCGCCCGGCCTGTTCCCATGCGGCCACTTTTTGTCTCCAAAGCCAATACGGTCGGCCAAATCATGCTGGCAGCAATGGTGTTGGGTGATTTGGGCTTTGCACTGGGAATGGAATCAATCGTCGCGGTCCTGATCTGGCTTACCGGCGGGCTGACAATCCTTTCTGCGGCGGCATATCTTGTGACTTGGTTACGCTACATGGCGACCTATGAAGAGCCTTCACAACCGTTACGCCGGCGCGCGTCCTCTAACCGGCAGAATGCACCGACGCGCAACAGCAACGAACCTGTAGCCGGTTCATGACCATCAACAGGCAAACATTGTTTTGGGTATCAGCGCTTCTGGCGCTGCTGGTGATCCTGTTTGTTCTCCGTGAAATCCTGTTGCCGTTTGTACTGGGCGCAGCGATTGCCTATTTCCTTGATCCGCTTGCAGACAAACTTGAACGGTATGGCATCTCGCGTCTGTGGGCGACGGTCTTGATCATGCTGGTGTTCGGTTTGTTCGTTGTCGTGGGGCTTGTCATTGTGCTGCCACTACTGATTGATCAACTGGTTGATCTGATTTCGCGCATGCCCGGTTATCTCCAGTCGTTGCGCGATCTTGCGATCAGTACGCTGCAACGCTGGTTTGGAGATCAATGGATCACCGCCAAACTACAGCTGGACGGTACAGTCAAAGACCTTGCGCAGAAAGCAGCCGGTTGGGCGGGACAACTTCTGACGTCCGTGTGGAGCGGGGGGCTCGCGGTTGTCAATTTCGTTGCCCTCATCGTGATCACACCCGTTGTGACGTTTTATCTGCTGCTCGACTGGGATCGGATGATGCAGCAAATTTCGAACTGGCTGCCACGCGATCATGCCGACACGATCCGTCAAATTGGCAGGGATATCGACAGCGTTATGTCGGGATTTGTGCGGGGTCAGGTAACCGTGCTCATGATCCTTGGTGTCTTTTACGTGGTTGGCCTCACGCTGATCGGCCTCAACTTTGGCTTGCTGATTGGGTTGGGTGCAGGACTCATCAGTTTTATTCCCTTCGTTGGCCCCGCGGTTGGTTTTCTCGTTGGAGGAACGGTTGCTGTCGTCCAGTTCTGGCCGGACTGGCATTGGGTTGCGGCAGTGCTTTCGGTCTTCCTCATTGGACAGGTGGTTGAAGGAAATGTCCTTTCACCCATGATCGTTGGCGACAGGGTTCGTCTGCATCCCGTTTGGCTTATGTTTGCGTTGTTCGTTTTCGCTTATTTGTTTGGCTTCGTCGGCATGCTGCTGGCGGTTCCGGTTGCCGCAGCAATCGGCGTCCTGGTGCGTTTTGGCCTGCAGGTCTATTTGACGAGCACACTTTATGAAGGGGCGGGCAAACGCAGGCGCAAGAAGGCTTAGGATGTTCCTCGTGATTTTCAAGCGCCTCTGTCCGAAATCATGAGCGAACAGCTGGTTCTCGATCTCCCGCACCGACCGGCAATGAGTGCGGACGACTTCCTTGTCAGCGCATGCAATGAAACCGCTGTCGAACTGGTGGACGCATGGCCGCAATGGAATCAACCTGTCCAGCTAATCGAAGGCCCCGGCGGATGCGGCAAAAGCCATCTGGCGAATGTGTGGCGCCACAATTCCGGCTCGACCGTTCTTGAACCAGTCCAACTAACCGCCGCAGCGATTGCGAGTTATGACTTTGGCCGCGGCGTCGTTTTGGAGGATTTGGATCGCGCGTCATTTGAGGAGGAAATGCTCTTCCATGTGCTCAATCTGGCGAGGGAACGCGGCTTCAACATTCTCTTGACCGCCAGAGTACCGCCGGCGCGCTGGAATCTGGAGCTGCCCGACCTGATTTCCCGATTGCGCGCAGTACCCGCGGCCAAGATCGGCGCACCGGATGATATGCTTCTCGGCGCCGTGCTTCTTAAGCATTTTGCAGACCGCCAATTGAATATTCAGCCGTCTGTGCTCAAATTCCTTGTCAGACGTATGGTAAGGTCGATGGATGCTGCCCGCGAACTGGTGGCCGCGCTCGATCTTGCGGCGCTCTCGACGGGCAAGAAAATAACACGGCAATTCGCGGGAGATGTTCTGGAGCAGCTTCAAGGACCTGAAGGCTCTCTCCTCGATTGACGTTCATTTAGAACCAGCAGTCGGAACGTAACAAAGTCTTATGAGCGTTACGCACGTCACATTCGGTACCGAAGACCTGCCATCGGACTTGGCCGAAAGGCCCGAGCGGTTTTTCAATCGGGAACTTTCATGGTTGCAATTCAACACACGAGTTTTGGCGGAATCCGGAAGTAAGAAACATCCGCTGCTGGAGCGCGTCAGGTTCCTTTCCATCTCGGCATCAAACCTCGACGAATTTTACATGGTGCGGGTGGCGGGTATTCGCGGTCAGGTGCTCGCCGGCATTGAGACGCCCAGCCAGGATGGCCTTACGCCCTCCGAGCAACTTGACCGGATCGGTGAATATGTCGACCAACTCTCCGCTGATCAGCAGGAACTCTGGGTTGAGCTCAGAAGTGAACTTGCCGGTACCGGCGTCCATGTTGTCGAAACCGATGAACTGACAGATGAAGATCGGGAATGGCTCGAAGACCGTTTCCTCAATCATATATTCCCGGTCCTGACACCGATCGCAGTTGATCCGGCGCATCCATTTCCGTTCATTCCCAACCGAGGGTTTACTCTCGGCCTCGAGCTATATCGTGAAGACCAAGACGATATCATGTACGCTTTGATGCCGATCCCGAGCCAGCTCAGCCGTTTCATCAGGCTTCCCGAAGCGAAGAAGAACGGGAGCGGGCGACCCTCCAATATCAGGTTTGTCACTCTCGAATCCGTCGTTGGCTTGTTTGTGACACGTCTCTTCCCTGGACGCAGTGTCCGGGCGCAGGGAGCATTTCGGTTGCTGCGGGACAGTGATTTCGAAATTCAGGAAGAGGCGGAGGATCTTGCTCGTCTGTTTGAGTCCGCACTAAAGCAACGCCGCCGCGGGTCCGTGATCCGCCTTGAAATTGAATACTCAATGCCATCGCATCTGAAGAGCTTCGTCATCAAGGAGCTCGAGGTTACCGACCGCGAGGTATTCGTGCAGAAGGGTTTGATCGGTATCCTTGATATTGAGCAGCTCATTGTCGCGGATCGGCCTGATTTAAAATTCGAGGCATTTAATATCCGCTTTCCAGAGCGGATCCGTGAGCACAATGGTGACTGTTTCGCCGCGATCCAGCAGAAAGACATCATAGTCCATCACCCCTATGAGTCCTTCGACGTCGTGCTTCAGTTCCTGAGGCAGGCAGCAGCCGACCCTGACGTATTGGCCATTCGGTGGACCCTGTATCGAACCAGCAAGGTTTCACCGATTATTCAGGCGCTGAAAGAAGCCGTTGAAGCGGGAAAGTCAGTAACGGCTGTCGTTGAATTGAAAGCGCGTTTTGACGAAGAAGCGAACATCAAATGGGCGCGAGATCTGGAAAGCGTGGGCGTCCACGTCGTGTTCGGGTTTCTTGAATACAAAACCCATGCGAAATTAAGTCAGATCGTCCGGCGCGAGGGAGGCAAACTTGCAACCTACTGCCATATCGGCACGGGCAACTACCATCCAGTCACGGCCCGGATTTATACTGACCTGTCATACTTTACCGCCGATCCGGCGATCGGACGCGATGTCACGCGCATATTCAACTTCGTGACGGGTTATGCGGAACCGGTTGAGTTGCAAGTGCTGACAACCTCACCGCATGGCCTGAAAGCACGCATTCTCGATCACATCCGGGAAGAAATGTATCACGCCAAAGCCGGCAATCCTGCGGCGATCTGGATGAAGATGAACTCGCTGGTGGATCCGGAAGTCATTGACGCGCTTTATGAAGCCAGTCAGGTTGGGGTCGAGATTGATCTCGTCGTGCGCGGGATTTGCTGCCTTCGGCCCGGCCTGCCCGGGCTTTCCGAGAACATCCGTGTCAAAAGCATTATCGGGCGATTCCTCGAACACTCACGGATCTATTGTTTTGGCGCTGGACATGGACTGCCAAATCCGGACGCCATCGTCTATGTGAGTTCAGCGGATATGATGCCGCGCAATCTGGACCGGCGCGTCGAGGCAATGACTCCAATCAGAAATCTAACAGTCCATGAGCAGGTGCTGGACCAGATTATGGTCGCTAATCTCAGGGACAACGAGCAAAGCTGGATTAATCTGCCTGATGGAAACTGGGAAAGAATTACACCGGAGAAGGGCGAAGAGCCCTTCAATGCTCAGAAGTATTTCATGACGAATCCGAGCCTTTCTGGAAGAGGCGAATCGCTTAAGGATAGTGTGCCTCCGCGGTTTGCCCGATAACGGTATAAGAGCCAGCATTACGTGAAGCGATCAAAAGATCCGGACCGGCAAGAGAGTAAACCGGTTGCGGTAATAGATATCGGCTCCAACTCTGTGCGCTTGGTCGTGTTCGAACAAGCCAAGCGCAATCCCGTCCCCATATTCAATGAAAAAGTTCTATGCGGTCTGGGGCGATCTATCGCGACTACCGGTCTGCTGGACAAGTCCGGTGTCAAGCGGGCATTGCGCGCTCTTCGGCGGTTCCGGGCCATTTGCGAGCAGCTGGATGTGTCCGATACCGAAGTCATTGCAACGGCGGCAGCTCGTGAAGCAGAAAATGGCCCGGATTTCGTATCGCGGGCCGAGCAAGCACTCGGTTGCGGAATCTCCGTAATCACCGGAAAGCGCGAAGCTCAATTGGCGGCTGCCGGTGTCGTGTCGGGGTTTCCTGATGCTGATGGCGTTGCGGCTGATCTCGGCGGTGGCAGTCTCGAAATCATTGGTATCCACAAGAAGAAGGGTCTTATTGACGGCGTAACGCTGCCGCTCGGAGGTTTGCGGCTGATCGACATTTCCGGCGGTGATCTGAAAATGGCGCGCAAGATTGTCGATGCCGAGCTTGAAAAAGTGAGCTGGCTGAAAAAGGGGAAAGATCGCCCGCTCTATGCCGTCGGCGGGACGTGGCGTGCGTTTGCAAGGCTCCATATGGCTTACTCGCAGTATCCTTTGAGTGTCATGCATGCCTATAAAATTCAGGTCAATGAGGCCCTGAAGTTTGCACGGGTCGTTGATCATCTCTCAGCTGAATCGCTTGAGCAAATTGCCGTCATCCCAAAAGCCCGGCGCGAAACGCTCCCCTTTGGCGCTCTCGTGCTTGAGCGTCTCCTCAGGCAGATGCGTCCATCCGAATTTGTCGTGTCAGCCTTCGGCGTTCGCGAGGGGACCCTCTATTCCACGCTGTCCGACAAGGAAAAGGCACGGGACCCTCTGATTGATGCTTGTGCTGAACTGGCGGTTCTACGGTCCCGGTCTGCGGAGCATGCACACGAACTGTGCAAGTGGACTGATGCGCTGTTCGAGTCGCCTGGTCCGGAGGAAACGCCTGCTGAAAAGCGGCTGCGCCATGCGGCCTGTCTTGTGTCGGATATCGGGTGGAGAACCCATCCTGACTATCGCAGCACACAAAGCCAGAGCATTATTGCGCAGGAGAGTTTTGCGGGAATTGATCATCCAGGCCGGGCCTTTCTCGCGCTGACGGTGTTCTTCCGCAATCGCGGGCTTACGTCCCTTGATGACACACCCAGGATCCATCAACTGGTCGACAAGAACACCCTGGCGCGTGCCCGTATTGTGGGTGCCGCAGTCCGCACGGCCCACATGATTTCAGCATCGGCGCCTCACGTCGTAGACAAGACGCCGATTTTCTATGATGGCGACAGGTTGGTGCTGCAGTTGCCTGCGGAATTGTCCAACCTGGAAGGTGAGCGGCTGGACCTGCGCTTTGGTGTGCTGGCCCGCGAATTGGGATTGGAGTCTGAAATTCGCATAGCTGAGCGGGCGAAAGAAGCAGTGACGGTCTGATTTCGTCAGCGCGCTTATTGGCTCTCGGTTCCGATATTGGCTGCAGGCTCTTCCATCTGTGCGCTTCCGGGTGAGCCGTTATGAGCCGGGTCGTCGGCGACCCCCCTCTCAAGAACGACAACCCGCCCGTCTTCGACGCCGAGCCCCAGTTTCCCTTCACGCAGAGCGATGGCATCGGCGCCAAAAAGCTCATGCCGCCAACCTTTCAAAGAGGAAAGGTTGTCCTCTTCACCACGAGCGATTCTCTCCAGTTCGTCGGAAGTCGCGATGAGTTTTGACGCCACGCCGTGACGCGCGGCGGCTGATTTGAGGAGCACGCGTAAGAGGTCGAGTACCGCAAGGTCATTTGCAGTGAGTGGTTCGTTACGTTTTATGGAGGGGAGTGAGTTCGGATCGCGTTCCAGTCCGCGCTTGACGGCCGAGACAACACCTTTGCCCCTGTTTGAGCGGGCAAAACCCTGATGCACCGAACGAAGTCTGTCGAGTTCCTGTTCAGTTGTGGGGGCCTGAGCAGCAATGTCGTAAATCGCCTCGTCCTTGAGAATTCGCCGGCGTGGTACGTTTTGGCGTTGTGCTTCCTCTTCACGCCACCCGGCAAGATCCATCATGACCCCAAGGGCCTTTTTTGAGCGCACTTTCATCTTAAGGCGCTTCCAGGCGTCTTCGGGGTGGCTCTCATACGTGGCGGGTTGGGTCAGGACCGACATTTCCTCGTCAAGCCACCGTACCCGGCCATTCCGGTTCAGTTTGTCCCTCAGTTTTGGATAAAGGTCGCGCAGGTGCGTGACGTCGCCAATCGCATAGGTTAGCTGCTTATCGCTGAGTGGCCGGCGGCTCCAGTCTGTGAAACGCGATGATTTGTCGAGTTCGTGATTCAGCAGCTTCTTCACAAGCAGCCCATAGCTGGCCGACTCACCGAATCCACAGACCATAGCGGCAATCTGGGTATCGAAGATTGGCGTGGGAATAATACCCGCCTGATGATGAACGATTTCGATATCCTGGCGCGCGGCATGGAATACCTTGACCACGCTTTCATCTGCCATGAGGTCGTAAAATGGTTTTAGATCAATGTCTTCAGATAGCGTATCGACAATAACCTCTTCCGTTCCGGCAGCCATCTGTATGAGGCACAGATCAGGCCAGAATGTCGACTCGCGCATGAATTCGGTATCGACCGCGACGAATTCTGCACTGGAAAGGGTTGAGCAGGTGCTGATGAGCTCCTGAGTGCTTTTTACAAGACGCATGGACAGCCCCTATAGCGCAGCTTTTGCCAAATGTCGCGCGAGTCCCGTTCTTTTTGACCAATTCTGCGCATATTTGGCTGAAATCCGGCATTTTTCTATTTTTGAGGTTTTGTCAGTTTTGACCTTAGATTTATCGAACATTTACACAATACCCAGACAATGGGGACTTCAAGGATGGTGGAAATGCAGGACCACGTAGCAAAAATCGAAGATCCCGAGCACGACGAAAGACGGCGCGAACGGCGCAGAACAGTCTTTCTTCAGGCCGACGTGTGTACGTTGGATGGTACTCCAATCGTGAATTGCGCGATTCAGGATACCAGCCGGTCCGGTTGCAAGATCATGTGCGAGCAGGTCAGCCTTATCCCGGATGAAATCGTTTTGAGTATTCGCGGCCTAGGTGAAAGCTTCGTTGGGCGTGTGATGTGGCGCGCGGAGGGGTCGGCCGGTGTCGCATTCCTCAATGGTGTAGCAGAGTAGGACCAACCCCAAACTTCTTGCGCCATGAACGGGCTGTTGTTGCGTATTCAGCGCAACACAAGAACCGAACATTTGGCGTGCCGGACAATTCGCGCTGCGGTCGAGCCGAGCAAATAGTCTTGCAGCCCGGGCCTGTGCGACGCGACGATGATCAGATCGGTTGCGATGTCTTCTGCAGCATCCAGTATTGAAGTAGATGCATTTCCTATGCGGACTTCCGTCTGCATCTTCTGACCTGATGCCTTCGCTATATCGTCCAGTTCCTGTTTGGCATTCTCCTCTCTTTGGGCAAGAATACCGCGCGGGAGCTCGGACGCGACATAGGCAGGAATATTTTCAACGACGCTTATCATCGTGATTTTCGCGCCTTTCCCGCCCATCTTGGTCGCGGCATCTATCATGATGCCGGCTTTTTCAGGATGGCTGAGGTCCACAGGAACCAGGATCTTTTTGAACATCGGTTTTCCTTCCAGTTTGAGGCGTGGTTGATGCGGTTCAGGCCATCAGCGTAGGTTCAATTTGGCAGCGTGCTTTGATTGTGATCAAGGGCGTTTGACTTTATGGATGGGCCAGACCGTCCGGGTGATCCGCGAAACCTTGACAAAGACGGTCCTCCATGCGCTTTTCGCGCGCGGTCAGGCCGTCGCCTTCTCAGTCAGTATCTGGCCTCAGAAATGCGCAGGGACGTCGAACAAGAGAGTGGTTCGCAACCGGCCCGCCAAGCGGACAATCAGGACAGACCATGCACGCATACCGAACACATACCTGTGGTGATTTAAAAAAAGGCGATGTTGGCACGGAAGTGCGTCTTTCGGGATGGGTGCATCGTGTGCGTGACCACGGGGGATTGTTGTTTATTGACCTGCGTGATCACTACGGTCTGACCCAGTGCGTGATAGAGCCCGAGAATCCAGAATTCGCCAAAGCCGAGATCCTGCACGCGGAGTGGGTGGTCCGTGTGGACGGGCGCGTCGATGCGCGTTCTGAGGAAACGGTCAATTCCAAACTGCCAACAGGCGATGTTGAGGTCCGTATCGCCTCTCTGGAGGTATTGTCGGAGGCCAAGGAGCTGCCACTGCCGGTATTTGGCGAGCCCGAATACCCGGAGGATATCCGCCTCAAATATAGATTCCTCGATTTGCGCCGGGACGGGTTGCATGCCCGCATTACGCGGCGCGGTGAGATCATATCCTCCATTCGCAAGCGAATGACCGAAGCTGGCTTTTTCGAGTTTCAGACACCGATCCTGACGGCTTCATCCCCGGAAGGCGCACGCGACTTTCTTGTGCCGTCGCGGATGCATCCAGGCAAATTCTACGCGCTGCCTCAGGCACCGCAGCAGTTCAAGCAACTCGTAATGATTGCTGGTTTCGACCGCTATTTTCAGATCGCCCCTTGTTTCCGCGACGAGGACGCGCGCGCCGACCGGTCGCCCGGTGAATTCTACCAGCTTGACGTAGAAATGAGTTACGTGACCCAGGATGACGTGTTTGGCGCGGTCGAACCCGTGCTGCGCGGGCTGTTCGAGGAGTTTGCTGACGGTCAATCTGTCACGCAGGAATTCCCGCGTATTCCCTACAAGCAGGCAATGCGACTCTACGGCACAGATAAGCCCGATTTGCGCAACCCTATTGAGATGAGAAATGTCTCCGAGCATTTCCGCGGCTCGGGTTTCAAGATTTTTGCAGGACTGCTGGATAAGCACACCGGTGGGAGAGACTGGTTTGAAAACGCGGAAGTATGGGCCATCCCAGCCAAGGGTGGCGGTTCCCGCGCTTTTTGCGACCGGATGAACAGCTGGGCCCAAGGAGAGGGTCAGCCAGGCCTGGGCTATATTTTCTTCCGCGATGGCGAAGGGGCAGGGCCTGTCGCGAAAAATATCGGAGAGGAACGAACCGCCGCCATGCGAAGCGAGCTTGGCCTTGGCGATGGCGATGCGGTGTTCTTCGTTGCCGGCATTCCGAAGGACTTCGTCGATTTCGCCGGCCGTGCACGAACACGCGTCGGCGACGAACTGGAACTGACAGCACAGGACCGTTTTGACTTTTGCTGGATCGTCGATTTTCCCATGTATGAATGGCACGACGAAACCAAGAAAATTGAATTTTCGCACAATCCATTCTCGATGCCGCAGGGGGGACTGGAAGCGCTGGAGACGCAGGACCCACTTGAGATTCTGGCGTGGCAGTATGACATCGTGTGCAATGGCATCGAGTTGTCGAGCGGTGCGATCCGGAACCACAA